>CADCUA010000434.1 GCA_902805755.1 uncultured Lysobacter sp. | reverse complement strand
GCCCATCGTGTCTTCATTGCGACGAGTGACTCTCACTCCAGCACCGCAGCCTCGATACCACGTCGCGCGGACCTGAAGCGCAGCCGATCCCAGGAGACCGATCATGGCGACCGCACCGACCCCCGACACCCGTCCACAACGCAACCGCCTGCGCCCTTTGATCTGGAGCAGTGCGGGACTGTTGCTGCTTCTGCCCGCGGTGGCGATGCGATTCACCAGCGAAGTGAACTGGACCGGATCGGACTTCGTGATCATGGGCTTGCTGCTTTCGATCGCATGCGCACTGTATGAGCTCGGGGCATGGCTCAGCGGCAACCCGTTTTACCGGGGCGCATTTGGCGTCGCGGTGGTGACCGCTTTCGTCACGGTGTGGGTGAACCTCGCGGTCGGCATGTTCGGTAACGAGGACAACGCACTCAACCTGATGTTCGGCGCGGTACTGCTGGTCGCGGTGCTGGGTGCGCTGCTGTCGAGGTTCCGTGCAGCGGGCATGGCGCTAACGATGCGGGCAACGGCCGTGGCGCAAGTGCTCGCCGCGGCGACGGGCCTGGTCGTTGGCTTGACCATGGGGTCGACCGGGCAGGGCGGGCCCGGCGTCGTGTACCAGGCCTTTCTCACGGCCGCTTTCGCGCTGCCCTGGCTCGTGTCCGCGCAGCTGTTCCGGCGGGCAGCGCGGGCTGCAGAGCTGGAGTGACTGCACGTGCGGGCTGCGGAAAGCTCCCATGCGAGAAGCACGTTCCGCGCGCCCGATACCGTATAAGGCGCGCGACGGTTCGCGAGGTAACAGGACTTCGGCAGCGCTGACGCCGCTGCGTTTCTTCCCAACCCGATGCCGTCACCCTCTCGGAGTGAGCTTCAACAGCCGCCCGTTGCTTCCCCGCTTGCCGTCTTCAAGCACCCAAAGCGCACCGTCCGGCCCCTGTTCGACTTCGCGGATGCGTGCGCCCAGGTCGAAGCGTTCGGCTTCACGCGCGTTCGTGCCGTTGAACTCCACGCGCACCAGCCCCTTCGATGACAGCCCGCCCATCAGGCCGCTGCCGCGCCACGCCGGGAACAGGCCACCGTTGTAGATGACGAATCCGGCCGGCGATATCACCGGCGTCCAGGTAATGACCGGCGCGGGAAATTCCGGGCGGGTGGGGTGGTCCGGAATCGGCTTGCCGTCGTAATGATCGCCGTTGGAGACGATCGGGTAGCCGTAGTTCGCGCCCTTTTTGATCAGGTTTAGCTCATCGCCGCCCTTCGGCCCCATCTCGTTCACCCACAGCCGCTTCTCGGCATCGAACGCCATGCCGAGGATGTTGCGATGGCCCAGCGACCAGACCTGTGCCGCAACGCCGCCGCGGCGTGCGAACGGGTTGTCGGCGGGCACGCTGCCGTCGTCGTTGAGTCGGATGATCTTGCCGAGGTTCGAGGCCATGTCCTGCGACGGGTCGAACTTCTCCCGCTCGCCCGAGCTGATCCACAGCTTGCCGTCCGGACCGAACAAGACGCGGTACGCGAAGTGGCCGCCGCTCGCGTACTTCGGCACCTGGCGCCAGATCGTTTCCAGGTTCTCCAGCCGGCCGCCGCCGTTCGCGTCCAGCACCAATCGCCCGCGTGCCACCGCGCCGCCATGTGCCTCGCCTTCACCCGGCTCGACGAAGCTGAGGTAGACGAGGCCATTACGCGCGAACTGCGGGTGCAGCATCACGTCGCCCAGACCCCCGTGGGACACCGTTATCGACTTCGGCGTGCCCGTGACGGTGCCGCTGCGCCGGGTGGCGGGGTCGAACAGTCGCAGCATGCCGCCCCTCTCCGTCACCAGCAGGCGGCCGTCAGGGAGGAAGGTCATCGCCCAGGGATGATCGAACTTCGCCATGACCGCGGTGGCGAAGGGAGCGCCGGGTGTCTCGTCGGCAGGCGCTGTCGACGTGGGCGTCGTTGCAGGCGCAGAGGTCGATGCAGCGGTCGACGCGGGTGCAGTGTCGCTGGCACCCGTGCTGGCGCAGGCGGGGAGCAGCGCGATGGCGGTAGCCAGGGCGGAAAGACGCGTGAACCGGAACATGGCGACTCCGTGCGGTGAGCGGAAAGGACGTTTCCGCTCGACAGTATCTCCCCGCGTGTCACGGCCGCTTGCACGCGCCCGCAGCCGCCATGCGCGGTGGCTGCGTCCATTTCGAGTCGCGTGCACAGGTGCATCGGGCCTGAGGAAGTGCAGGCCCGCCTCATTGCCGCTTCCTAGAAGCGGTACTCCACCGTCAGGCTCACGCTGCGCGCGTCGCGCTTGGCGTCGGACAGTTCGTATTCGTCGCCGACGGGGTCGTACTGCACCTGCGAATAACGGTACTGGTTGACCATCAGGCCGATATCCAGCAGCGGCAGGATCGTCGTGCCGACGCCAACGCCCAGGTAAGTGCCACCGTCGGTTTCATCGAACGCGCGTTGCGCGGTGGTGGGCG
>CADCUA010000433.1 GCA_902805755.1 uncultured Lysobacter sp. | reverse complement strand
CGCCGATACCGCTGCCGGCACCGGTAATGAGGATGCAAAGTGGGTTCATGGGGTTCTCCTGCGCGCAGCCTAGCAAGCCACGGCGTGCGCAACCTGGTACGAAAGTACGATGATGATTGACCGCGCGCTTGCTACGGTCGGTGTATGAACGCCATTTACTGCCTGCGACTTGCCGCGCTTGCGCTGCCCCTGCTGCTCGGGGCCTGTGCCACTGCCCGCCCACCCTCGACGATCGCTGCCATGCAGAGCCCGATGCGCGTCACCGAACACCGCGGGCAGGACGACCTGCTGTCGGCAGGTCTGGGGTTGCAGGGCCTGCGCGCCGCCGTGCCGCCGGCATTCGCGGATGCCGCTGCACCGACGCCGGTGGAACTGCGTCGCCGTGCGATCTGGAACAACTGGCGCGGCATTGCCGATCTCTCCGAGGGCGGCGGCTATGGTGCGCTCTACGGCAGCGTCGCGGCGGTGCCGGGCCGCGAGTTCCAGGCGCTCATGAGCGTCCCCGGCGCAAGCCAGCCGCACCGCGCACTGCTGCAGGCGCCGGATGCATTCGACCGCACGAAGCGCTGTCTGCTCGTCACCGCAGCCTCGGGCTCGCGTGGCGTGTACGGCGCGATTTCCGTGGCAGGCGCGTGGGGGCTTCCGCGCGGCTGCGCGGTCGTCCACACCGACAAGGCCGCCGGCACCGATTACTTCGATCTCGACGCACAGGCCGGCGTCCGTGTTGATGGCACGGTGGCCGCTGCCGATGCAACGCTCGCATTCCGCCCGCATACGAAGGCGAGCGCGGGCGTCGCGTTCAAGCATGCGCACTCGAAGGACAACCCGGAAGCCGACTGGGGCCGCCACGTCCGGCAGGCAGCGGAGTTCGGCCTGCAGGCCTTGTCCGACGCGTATCCCGACCAGGCGCCTTTCACGTTCGACAACACGCGGGTGATCGCGGTCGGTATTTCCAACGGCGGTGGCGCCGTGCTGCGCGCCGCCGAGTCTGCCGACGCTTGGGCCGACGCGGTCGTCGTTGGCGAGCCGAACATCCATGTCGAACGCCCCGGCAGCCGCGCGCTGTACGACTACGCCACCGAGGCCGCGCTGCTCATGCCCTGCGCATTGCCGCACCTGGGTCTGCCAGCCGCACCGGACGTTGCGCAGCGGTGCGAATCGCTGGTCCGCGCGGGTCTGATCAGCGGCAAGGATCTCCCGGCGCGGCACAAGTCAGCCCACGACGCCCTGCGCGCGAAGGGCTGGACGCCGGAAGCACTGGCCGCCGGCGGCATCTCGGTCGGTTTCGACCTGTGGAAGGCTGTCGCTGCAACTTATGCATCGGCCTACGGGCGTTTCGGCGTGGACGAGCATCCCTGCGGTTATCGCTACGCTGCGCTCACCGCCCAGCGCGAACCCCGCGCGGCGACCGCGGCCGAGCGCGCGGCGTGGTGGTCCGATGCGAGCGGCATTCCGCCCGGCGCGGGCGTCGGTCTTCTGGACACGCCGGGCTCCGACGCGCTTGAAGGACTCGCCTGCCTGCGCTCGCTGTGGACCGGTGATGGCGCGCATGCATCACGCGTTCGCGAGGGCGTGGCTGCGACACGCGCGGCGCTGCCACGCACGAAGCTGCCGATCATCGTGGTCCATGGCACCGACGATGGCCTGATCCCGCCTGCCTTCAGCAGCGCGCCCTATGTGCAGGCCGCGAAAGATGCCGGCCGCGACGTGCGCTACTGGCAGGTCCGCAACGCACAGCACTTCGATGCGTTCCTCGGCCTGCCGCAGTACGCGTCGCGCTACGTGCCGTTGCTGCCCTATGTGTATCGCGCGCTGGACCATGCGTGGGCGCATCTGGAACAGGGCGCCGCGCTGCCAGGCGACCGCGTGTTCGACACCACGCCGCGCGGAGCGCGTGCGTCGCTTACGGCAGCGGACCTGGCCCTGCCGTAGCAGGCGAAAGCAGTGCGCTGCGGTCGTCAGCCCGCGCCGCAGGGCGTGGCGCCTCTCATGCCTGTGGACACAGCCTGCAGACGAAGCATGGAAAAGCCCCGCGTGAGCGCGGCTTTGCCATTGAAGCTGGTATTCGAACAGTGGAGCGGGGGACAGGTCACCCGCTGCCGACAGGAACGTTCGCAGTCGTCCCGGTTGCCGGGGCAGAAGAGGGGCGAGCGTCCCGAACAGGTCCGCATGCGCGCTCGATACCCTCGCGAGGCTGTTCGACAAGGTCGGGAGGACATCCGGCTGGGGTCGCGAGGGTCTTGAACAGCCTCGCGTGCGTGTCGGACATGCTCCCGAGGGTGTTCAACAGGGTCGGGAGGCATCTGGCTGGGGTCGCGAGGGGTCCTGCACAGCCTGGTGTGCGCGTCGAACACGCTCGCGAGGGTGTTCTTGAAGGTCGGGAGGACATCCGGCTGGGGTCGCGAGGGTCTCGAACAGCCTCGCGTGGGTGTCGGACACGCTC
>CADCUA010000432.1 GCA_902805755.1 uncultured Lysobacter sp. | reverse complement strand
CGGCCTGATGGCGTCGGCCAAGCGCGGCGACCAGCGCCTGGTCTCGGTGGTCGTCGGTTCGACTTCGGAAAAGCAGCGCGCCGACGACAGCCAGGCGCTGCTGAACTGGGGCTTCCGCTTCTTTGAAACGCATCGCCTGTTCGAGAAGGACAAGGCGGTGGCGACGCAGAAGGTGTGGAAGGGCGCGGCTGATGAAATCAAGCTCGGCCTGCCCGAGCCCATGCTGATCACCGTGCCGCGCGGCAAGTACGACCGGCTGAAGCCGACGATGGACCTGCCCAGCCGTTTGCTCGCGCCGATCAAGAAGGGCCAGAAGATCGGCTCGGTCAAGGTCACGCTCGATGGCAAGATCGTGGCGCAGCGCCCGCTGATCGCGCTGGACGCGATCGAGGAAGCCGGCTTCTTCAAGCGCCTGTGGCACGAACTGCTGATGTGGTGGGAAGCCACCTGAGGAACGCAGCGTTCGAGGCCGGCCCCCGCGCCGGCCTCTTCGTATGCGGACGGCGGCGGTTGGGATGCACCGCTGCGGACACCATAATGCGCGCATGGAAATCCAGTCCGACAACCCCGAACACGGCTTCCAGTTCCCCGGCATGTTCGAGCTGAGCGCGATGGGCCTGGCCGAAGCCGGGCTCGAGCACGACCTGCCGCTGCGCCTGCGCGACGCCGGCGTCGAAGTGCTGACTGGCGCGGTGACCTGGAAGCACTCCTCGAGCGGCAAATACGTCTCCGTGCGCATCGGCTTTCTTGCCGCAAGCCGCGAGCAGTACGACCGCGCGCACCAGGTGCTGCGCGAGCATCCGGATGTGAAGTGGACGCTATAACGCTTGCGGGCGATGCATGCGCGCTCGATGCCGTGCGTGAGACTGCGATTGATGGACCGATCGCCATGCTGCGCGATCTGGGCCGCCGTCCCTATGAGCCGGTCTGGCGCGCGATGCAGGCGTTCACCGATGCACGCGGCGACGCCACGGTCGACGAGCTGTGGCTGGTCGAGCACGAGCCGGTGTTCACGCTAGGCCAGGCCGGCAAGCCCGAACACGTTCTGATGCCCGGCGATATCCCGGTCGTGCAGGTCGATCGCGGCGGACAGGTGACCTACCACGGCCCCGGCCAGATCGTGCTGTACCCGCTGCTGGACCTGAAGCGGCTGAAGCTCGGGGTCAAGGAATACGTCTGCCGCATCGAGCAGGCGATGATCGACACGCTTGGCGACTGGAACATCATCGCCACGCGCCGCGACGGCGCGCCGGGCGTGTACGTGGGTGACGCGAAGATCGGCGCGCTCGGCATCCGCGTGCGGCGTGGCTGCACGTTCCATGGCCTCGCGTTCAATGTCGCGATGGACCTCGAGCCGTTCGCGCGCATCAACCCCTGCGGCTACGCCGGGCTCGCGGTGACCTCGATGCTAGACTTGGGCGGCCCGTCCGGTCTGGACGCGGTCAAGCCGGTCCTGATCGAACACGTCGCCCGCCAGTTCGCGCTGACCGTCCGGCCCGCACCGCCACCGGCGCTGTTGCCGGCCTTCTGAGTCCGAGTCACGCCATGTCCGAGTCCGCTTCCAAGACCATCCCGCTCGCGGTCGTGAGCGGCGAGCCCGCCGCGTCGCTGCAGACAGGCCCGCTTCAAGAAGGGATGAAGCAGCTCGGCGGCGACAAGATCGCGCGCAGCCCTGTGCAGTTCGCCGATGCACCGGTGCTGCGCAAGCCGTCGTGGATCCGCGTGCGCATCCCGTCGGGCAACTCCGTCGCGCTGCTGAAGGCGAAGCTGCGCGAGAACCGCCTCGTGACCGTGTGCGAGGAAGCGAGCTGCCCGAACATCCACGAGTGCTTCAGCCACGGCACCGCGACGTTCATGATCCTCGGCGAGGTGTGCACGCGCCGCTGCAGTTTCTGCGACGTCGCCCACGGCCGGCCGAAGCCGCCGGACGCGTCCGAGCCGCTGAGCCTGGCGACCACGGTCGCCGACATGGGCCTGAAATACGTCGTGGTCACCAGCGTCGACCGCGACGACCTGCGCGACGGCGGCGCGCAGCATTTCGTCGATTGCATCAGCGCGATCCGCACGCACAGCCCGCGCACGAAGATCGAGATCCTGACGCCCGACTTCCGCGGCAAGGGACGCATGGAACGCGCGCTCGAGATACTCGCAACGAGCCCGCCGGACGTGTTCAACCACAACGTCGAGACCGTGCCCGAGCTCTACCGCAACGTGCGGCCCGGCGCGGATTACCAGTGGTCGCTGACGCTGCTGCAGAAGTTCAAGGCGCAGCATCCGGACGTCGCGACCAAGAGCGGCATCATGCTCGGCCTGGGCGAGGACATGGCCCAGGTCGAAGGCACGCTGCGCGACCTGCGCGCGCACGACGTCGACATGATCACGATCGGCCAGTACCTGCAGCCGACGCCGCATCATCATCCGGTGCTGCGCTACTGGACGCCCGAGGAGTTCAAGGCGCTCGAGGTGTACGGCATGTCGCTGGGTTTCACGCATGTCGCGTCCGGCCCGCTGGTGCGTTCGTCCTACCACGCCGACCGGCAGGCGATCGACGCGGGCTTCGTCGCCGCCTGATCGCCGCGCGTCCGACCGGATTCTCGGACCGGATCACACTTTTTTGCAGGCCGATCACATCGGTGTAACCGGCTGCTCACAGCGGCCGGCGCACTCTGGGCGCGCCGATGAACGCCGGCCTGCTGTGCATCTGTCCGCCTGCTTGCAGGGATGACAGGGGCCGCAACTTTCGGCACTGTGGTTTGGTCGAAGAACGACCGAAGCTCAGCTTCAAACCCCGTCTCCAGAGCCGGCCCGTGCAGGCCGCGAAAGCATGCCGATGAAAGCCTTGTCTTCCCGCAACACCCTGTTCGCCGCACTGCTGCTTGCGATGCCGCTCGCGCTCCTGGCGCGTGCCGATGCACCGCCGGTGTCCGCGCCGGTCGGTACGCCGACCGAAGCGCCGGCCGACAAGGCGCTGATCAACAAGGCGAACGTCACTTCGCTGCCGGCCGCGCCGACGACCGATCAGGTCACGGCCGCGAAGCTGGTCTACGGCCTGCTGTCCGACAGCCGCTATGCCTACCGGCCGCGACCGCTGGACGATGCGCTGTCAGCGGACATGTACGAGCGCTACCTGGAATCGCTGGATTCGGGCAAGCAGTTCTTCACCGCCGCCGACATCGCGAAGTTCAACAGCTTCAAGCTCAAACTCGACGACGCGTTCAAGGCCGGTCGCCTCGACCCGGCGTACGCGATCTTCAGCACGTACCGCCAGCGCGTCGAAGACCGCGTGGCGTTCGCGCGCAATCTGCTCAAGCAGGACATCTTCGCGTTCGAAGGCCAGGACCGCTTCGAATACGATCGCGAGGACGCCGAGTGGGTGGCCGACACCGCCGCGCTCGATACGCTGTGGAAGCAGTCGGTGCGCAATGACTGGCTGCGCCTGAAGCTGGCCGGCAAGAAGCCGGACGAGATCCGCAAGACGCTGGACAAGCGCTACGCGAACCTGGCCACGTCGATCAACGAGCTCAAGGGCGAGGACGTGTTCCAGACGTTCGTCAACGCCTACGCGAACTCGATCGATCCGCACACCGATTACTTCACCCCGCGCTCGGCCGACAACTTCAATGTCTCGATGTCGCTTTCGCTCGAGGGCATCGGTGCGGTGCTGCAGCGCCAGGACGATACGGTCGCGATCCGCGAGATCGTGCCCGGCGGCCCGGCCGGCAACTCCGGGCGCCTGAAGCCGGGCGATCGCGTGGTCGCGGTCGGGCAGGGTGACAGCGGCGCGATGGAAGACGTGATCGGCTGGCGCATCGATGATGTCGTGGCGAAGATCCGCGGCGCGAAGGGCACGAAGGTGCGCCTGGACGTGATCCCGGCGGAAGCCGGCCTGGACAGCAAGCCCAGCCGCGTCGTGCTGGTGCGCGACAAGGTGCGCCTGGAAGACCAGGCCGCGAAGTCGCAGATCATCACGATTCCCGCCGGCAACGGCGCGCCGGAAAAACGCGTCGGCGTGATCAAGCTGCCGGGCTTCTACCAGGACTTCGAAGGTCGGCGCCGCAACAACGGCGATTACGCTTCGGCCACGCGCGACGTTGCCAAGCTGCTGGTGAAACTGCGCGAGCAGAACGTCGACGGTGTGGTGCTGGACCTGCGCAACAACGGCGGCGGTTCGCTCAACGAGGCGATCGAGCTCACCGGCCTGTTCATCGATCAGGGGCCGGTGGTGCAGGTGCGCGAATCCGGCGGCCGCGTCAGCGTGGAAGGCGACAGCGACACCGGCATCGCGTGGGAAGGCCCGGTTGCGGTGCTGATCAACCGCGGCTCGGCCTCGGCGTCGGAGATCTTCGCCGGCGCGATCCAGGACTATGGCCGCGGCCTGGTCATCGGCGAAACCAGCTTCGGTAAGGGCACGGTCCAGAACCTGCATGACCTTGACCGCTGGCCGGGCGGCGCGCAGGCGCGCTTCGGGCAGGTCAAGTTCACGATGGCGCAGTTCTTCCGCGTCAGCGGCAGCTCGACGCAGAACAAGGGCGTGGTGCCGGACATCGCGTTCCCGGCGTCGGTCGACGCCAGCGAGTTCGGCGAAAGCACGTACGAGAACGCGTTGCCGTGGACGCGCATCGCCGCCGTGCCGCACACGCGCTACGGCAACTTCGCGCCGCTGCTGCCGAGGCTGGAAACGCTGCACGCCTCGCGCATCGCCAGCGATCGCGAGTTCCAGTGGTGGTCGCAGGACGTTGCCGAGTTCCGCAAGGAGCGCGCGGAGAAGTCGGTGTCGCTCAACGAGGCCGAGCGCCGCGCCGAGCGTGACCGCGACGATGCCAAGCGCAAGCAGCGCCAGACCGAGCGGCTGACATTCGGCCTCGCGCTCGATCCTCTCGGCGATGATGCCGATGACGGGCTGCAGGCCGGCGAGCGCGACGTCGCGAAGGATGCCGCGCGCGAAAAGGCGGCCGAGGATCGTCCCGATCCGCTGCTGCGCGAATCCGCGGCAATCCTGGCCGACGCCGTGCGCCTGCTCGGCAGCGACCGCAAGCTCTCCGCGCAGGTGCTTCCCACCGCGCGCGAGCCGGGGCATTGGGCGGACTGACTCCAATCCACCAAAGTGGCACGCAAAAGCCCGGTTCTGCCGGGCTTTTGCTTTTTTGTCTCTTCGTGCCAGTCGCGTGACCGCGCGCATGTTTGCCACATCGACGCTGATGCGCGACCGCCGCATCCATGCCGCCAACGCCGGCGGTATCGTTGCGCGGCGTTGCATCCGACAATGGCCGCCCTTTTGCACGCCGCGCCGGAAGCCTGATGACCGCCACGCCCACGACGGCTAAACCCGCTTCCGCACTTGCGGTCGCCTGCGCGCTCGGCTCGGTCTATGTGCTGTGGGGCTCGACCTACCTCGCGATCCGCTTCGCGCTGGAAAGCTATCCGCCGTTCCTGCTCGGTGCGATCCGCATGTCGATCGCGGGGCTGATCATGTTCGCGGTGCTGCGCCTGCGCGGTGCGAAGCCGCCCACGCCAAAGCAGTGGCGCACGCTCGTGGTGCTGTCGATCTGGATGGTGCTGCTGTCGAACGGGCTGGTGAACCTGGCCGAGACCGAAGTCGGTTCCGGCCTCGCGGCGATCGCGGTCGCGTCGATGCCGTTGTTCGCCGGCGTTTTCGCGATGCTGCGCGGTCGCCATCCGTCGCGCATCGAATGGGTCGGGCTGGTGATCGGCTTTCTGGGTGTGATCTGGCTCAACGCCGGCAGCGCGCTGTCGTCCTCGACGCTGGGCCTGGTGTGCCTGGTGATCGCGCCGATCGCCTGGGCCTGGGGCTCGATCTGGAGCCGCGACCAGGACCTGCCCGAGCCGTTCATGGCGGCAAGCGGGCAGATGATCTGCGGCAGCGGCTGGATGCTGCTCGCGGCGCTCATCCATGGCGAGCGCATGACGCAGCTGCCCACGACCGACGCAACGCTCGCACTGGTGTGGCTGATCGTTGCCGGCTCGATCTTCGGCTTTACCGCCTACATCTGGCTGCTGCACCACGTACGCCCGGCGCTTGCGACGAGCTATGCATACGTCAATCCGCCGATCGCGGTGCTGTTCGGCGCGCTGCTTGCCGGCGAGCGCTTCACCGCGAACGATCTGGGTGCGATGGCGGTGATCCTGGCGGGCGTGGTGATCATCACCCTGTCGAAGACGCGCAGTGCGAAGGCGGCGGTGGTGGCTGCGCCAAACGAGCCGCCGGCATAGGCGCAAGGGCAGTCGCTGTGGCGATGGCGATGGCAATGGCGGGGAGTGCGTCGTCGGTTTTGTAGTGCGTCAACCTGAAAGGATCGGCCGGTGGCCTTCAAGCGCAGCGGAACGGCCGCGCGTTCCGGATACCAATGCCCGCCACGCGAGTGCATCGTCTGCGTCGACCTCGACAAGGACGTGCTGCTTCGAGCCAGCACTGCTGAGTCCGCATGAGCGCTACGTCGGCTGACCGCCCGTCAGCCCTTATCGCCTTGCACGCTCACGTCGCGCGCAGCGCCTCGGTCACCGGGATACGCGCCGCGCGCAGCGCGGGCATCAGGCCGCCGAGAAAACCGATCAGCAGCGCCCATGTCAGGCCCTGCATCACCAGTGCCGGCGTTACCGCGAAATTGAACGCGACCTGGGTGAACGAGCCCGGGCTCAGCGTCGACACGCTGTAGCCGTTGAACAGCACATAGGCGAGCAGCGCACCGATCACGCCGCCGGTGACGGCGAGCACCAGGGATTCGGCCATCACCGACGCGATCACCGGCAGCCGGCCGAAGCCGAGCGCGCGCAGCGTGCCGATCTCGCGCGTGCGCGCCGACACCGCCGAATACATCGTGTTGAGCGCGCCGAACAGCGCGCCGAACGCCATGATCACGGTGATCACGTTCGTCAGCAGGCGGATCAGTCCGGTCAGCGTTTCGGACTGCTTGCTGAAGAAA
>CADCUA010000431.1 GCA_902805755.1 uncultured Lysobacter sp. | reverse complement strand
GCGAGCAGCACGCCGCGGCCTTTAACGCGCCCAGGCAGGGCGTGGTAGATGACTTCGCGCGGTTCGATCTTGCTGAGCAGGCCGTTCGCGCTGGACGCCACGCCGCCAACGCGGCGGTTCGGCTGGTGGGTCCAGTAGTCGAAGCCGCCGCGCTGGGCCAGGTAATGGGTCTGGTTCGTGAAGCCCGAGCGCAAGCTGCCCGGGTCGCTCTCGTTGAGCCCGACAATGTCGTGCTCGCCCGCAAGGCGGGCGATCAGATCAAGGCTGCCGCGCTTGTTGCCGCCCGGCAGCACATGTGACCAGCTGCGCGAGACGTAATCGCTATACCCGCGCGTGCTGGAGCCGGCCTGGATATTGGCGCTGAGCAGTCGAAGCCTGCGCGTATCCATGCCGTCGGAGGCGGCGATCAGCCGCCGGTCGCCGGCGCGGCTGCCGCACCGCCGCGCTCACGCGCGATCAGATGCTCGGCAATGCGCAGCGTCTCCTCGTGCGAGGTGCCGATCACGCGGTACTTGCCGTTGATCACGAGCGTTGGCGTGCTTTCCACGCCCATGCGCTGGATCCACTGCGTCGCGCGCTTGAGCTTGGCGTCCGTGGCGAAGCTGGCCATGGTGCTCGTGAATTCCTGCGGGTTCGCGCCGTGCTTGGCGTAGAACGCGGCGATCTGCTCGTTCGTCGCGACCGTCGGCGGCGGCGGCAGGCTGCGCTCGATATGGATCGCGCGGAACATCGCGTCATGGGTCTTGTCGAGCAGGCCCATCGACTGCGCGGTGTAGAACGCCTTCGCGTACGGCACCCAGTAACCGCCGAACGGCGCGGCGATCGGGGTGACCTTTACATCGGCCGGCGCCTTCGCCTTCCATGAGGCCAGCACCGGCTCGAACGTGGCGCAATGCGGGCAGGTGTAGCCGAACACCTCGGCCACCTCGATCTTGCCCGCAGCCGGGTCGAACGGCGCACCGCCGGTGACTTCGACATAGTCGGTCCCCGCAACCGGCGCCGCGCCGGTCGGCGGCACCACCGGTCCCGGCGTGGCTGCGGGGGCGGTTGCCGTCTCAGCGGGCGCAGTGGCTGCCGGGGCAGTCGTTGCCGGGGCGGGAGTTGTCGCAGCGGGCGCAGTGGCTGTCGGAGCGGCAGGTGCCGGCGGGGTCGCCGCGTTGCCGGCGTCCTGCCCGCTACAGGCCGACAGGGTCAGCGCGGCGGCCAGCAGGCCGATGACGCGCACGCCATTGAAGTGGACAGCGGTTGCACGAAGGGAAGTGGCCAGACGCGAGGTCATCGGTTCGATCTCCACAGCACGGATGGTGCGCAGGCGGGGCTGCGCGGCGGGGGCGACAAGCCCGGTGGCGCACGGCGGCAAGCATAGCCGTGGCCGGTTTGAAAAAAGGTGTAGGGCGGCGGTGATCAGCGCGTCCGGCGCTCGCGCGCGATCAGGTGCTCGGCAATGCGCAACGAATCCTCGAAGCTGCGGCCCAGCACGCGGTATTTGCCATTGATTACCAGCGTGGGCGTGCTCTCGACACCGCTGCGCTCGATGAACTGCCGCGCGCGCTCGAGCTGCGCGGTCACCGCATCGCTGTTGTAGGCGTCGACAAAGCGCGCCGCCGTCACCCCATGCTGCGCGTAGAACGCGGCGAGTTCTTCAGCGCTGGGGTTGCGCGGCAGCGCGCCGGCCTCGTGGAGCGCCGTGAACACGCGCGGATGGGTCCGCGCGGTCGTGCCAAGCCTGTCGCCTGCGAAATAAGCGCGCGCATACGGAATCCATGGGCCACCGAACGGCGCCGGCACGAGCGAGACTTTCACGTCGGGCGCCTGCTTTGCCTTCCAGCGCGCGAACAGCGGCTCAAAACGCGCGCAGGCGCCGCAGACGTAGCCGAACACTTCGGCGACCTCGATCTTGCCGGCGGCCGGTGCATAGGGCTGGCCGCCTTCGATGAGCACGTAATCGGTGCCCGCAACGGGCGCAGCACCTGCAGGCGCGGCGGGCTTGCCCGCGGCCAGCGCAGTCACCGGCAGCAGCGTCAGAAGTACCAGCAACAACGAGAGCAGACGTCGCGACATCGAAGGCATCCTAGGTGTGCACAGGGTGCAGAAAGAAAAACGCCGACCGTTGGGACACGGTCGGCGCAGAAAACCACAAGTCACACGGAGAGTGAAAGCTCTGACCGGCACGCGCCGGAAAAGTTCACGAGCCCGTTTTCGGGGTGACCGGCGACGGGTCCGGCGGCGGCGTTGCGTCGCCCGGCACCAAGGCTGGCGGCGCAGTCGGCGAAGCGGCCGGTGCAGCCGCGGCCGAGCCCGGTGCGGCTGCTGCGACGATATCGTCCGAACGACGGTGCAGGCCCTGCACGTAGCTTGCGAGCGAGCCGATTTCCTCGTCCGTCAGGTTCTTCGCGACGCTGATCATGATGTTGTAGTTGCCGCGGTCCGGCTCGCTGACACTGG
>CADCUA010000430.1 GCA_902805755.1 uncultured Lysobacter sp. | reverse complement strand
CTGTACATCCTTGCGGCGCACCAGGGCGGCGGTCGTGGCGGGCTGATGTTCGACATGGCCGAGCGATGGCTGATGCGCGACGGTCCGCGCACGCTGTGGGTCGGCGTGTGGAGCGAGAACGTCGGCGCGCAGCGCTTCTATGCGCGGCGTGGGCTGGAGAAGGTCGGCACGTATGAGTTCCCGGTCGGTCGCGTGCGCGATCTGGAGTTCATCCTCAGGCGGCCTGCGGGCTAGCAAGCGATGCGGACCATGGCCAGGCAGGTTGCGCGGCTCCGGCGTTCCGGGCTCAGGGCATGAGCCCTCCTGAACGCGTCCTCTTGCTGCACGGCCTGTGGATGGTGCCCCGGTCCATGACGCTGGTCGCGACGCGCCTGCGCAGCGAGGGTTTCGACGCACGGCCGGTTGCCTATGCGACCGTGCGCGGCGGCCCGGAGCAGGCGGTGGCGGCGCTGATCGAGGCGGCCGATGACGGGCCGTGCCACGTGGTCGCGCACAGTCTGGGCGGGCTGTGTGTCCTCGCGGCGCTCGAACGTCATCCGGAACTGCCGGTGCATCGCGTCGTCTGCCTAGGCTCGCCCTTGTGCGGCAGTGCGGCGGCGCAGGGCCTGACGCGGCTGCCCGCGCTGGGTCGCACGATCGGCCGCAGCACCGAATTGCTGACCCGCGGCTGCCGCCCGTGGAGCGGCGCCGCGCAGATCGGCATGATCGCCGGCACGCAGCCGCTGGGGCTGGGGCAGTTCCTCGGTCGCTTCAAGGGCCCGTCGGACGGGACGGTCGCGGTCGCCGAGACGCGCCTGTCCGGTCTGGCCGATCACATCGAGGTCGCGACCAGCCACACCGGCATGCTGGTTTCGCCCGAAGTGATGCGCCAGACGGTCGCGTTCCTGAAGCACGGCCGCTTCATTCATTGAGCGACTCACACGGAAGCCGGCCGCGCCTGCGGTTGAAGTAAAATCCCGCCCCTGCCTTCGCAACCGTACGGAACACGCCATGGGTCGAGGCCCTTCGATCGAAGCCCGCAAGAACGCCGTCGACGCGCGGCGCGGCAAGATCTTCACCAAGATCATCCGTGAGATCAGCGTCGCGGCGCGTTCGGGCGGCGGTGATCCGTCCGGCAACCCGCGCCTGCGCACGGCGATCGACAAGGGCCTGGCGGTCAACATGTCCAAGGACGTGCTCGAGCGCGCGATCAAAAAGGCGACCGGCGAGCTCGAAGGCGTCGAGTACGAGGAAATCCGGTACGAGGGCTACGCGCCCGGTGGCGTCGCGGTCATCGTCGATTGCCTCACCGACAACAAGGTGCGCACCGTGGCCGACGTTCGCCATGCGTTCGGCAAGTTCGGGGGCAACCTCGGCACCGACGGTTCGGTTGCGTTCCTGTTCGCCAAGCGCGGTGTTTTGTGGTTCGCAGCCGGCGCCGATGAGGACCGTATTACCGAGGCGGCGATCGATGCAGGCGCGGACGACGTGGTGGTCGATGCCGAAGACGGTTCGATCGAGGTGCTTACCGCGCCGGAATCCTTCGCCGAGGTCAAGGCCGCGCTCGAAGCCGCTGGCCTGAAAGCGGACGAAGCCGAAGTGACCTATCGCGCGGACAACGGCGTCAAGGTCGACGGCGATACCGGCAAGGCGGTCGCGAAGCTCCTCGCGTGGCTGGAAGACCTCGACGATGTGCAGAACGTCTACTCCAATGCCGAACTCGGCGAGGACGCCTACGCCTGATACGGTCGGGACGCGGGTCGCGCGAACGCGATCACGCACCCACCGCCCTCAGCGCTGCAGGACTGCCAACCGATGACACGCATGACGTCCATTCCGCAGTCCCCGCTGGCTGCCGCGCGGAGCGCACAGCCCGTGCGCATCCTCGGCATTGATCCAGGCTCGCAACGCACCGGCGTGGGCATCATCGATGTCGCGTCGGACGGGCGCTGCACCTATGTGCACGCGATGGCGCTCAAGCTGCTGGACGCCGACGATTTTCCCGCGCGCCTCGGTCTGCTGTGCGAAGGCTTGAACGCGGTGATCGACGAATGGCGCCCGCAGCAGGTCGCGATCGAAACCGTGTTCATGGCGAAGTCCGCGACGTCCGCGCTCAAGCTCGGCCACGCGCGCGGCGCGGCGCTGGCGACCGTCGTGCTCAAGCACCTGCCCGTGAGCGAATACGCACCGCGCGTGATCAAGCAGTCGCTGGTCGGCAATGGCGCGGCGGACAAGGTGCAGGTCCAGCACATGGTGCGCCTGCTGCTGAACCTGCCCGACGCGAAGCTGCAGGCCGACGCCGCCGACGCTCTCGCGGTCGCGCTCACGCATGCGCACATGAGTGCGACGCAGACGCGCACGGGCGTTGCCATCAACCAGTTACGGCGCCGGGGATGAGCCGCGGCGGCTGCCTGCGCGCTGCTGTCCCGCTTGGCCCATCAAAGGCGTTTGCGCATTTCGCATCCGCCTGCA
>CADCUA010000429.1 GCA_902805755.1 uncultured Lysobacter sp. | reverse complement strand
CGTTCGGCGGGCACTTCATGGATGGCATGACCTCCGGTGTGCTGCGCCCCGCCACGCTCGTGTGCCACTGCCTGCTGATCGAGACCGACAGCGGCCTGGTGCTCGTCGATACCGGCCTGGGTCGCAAGGACGTGGACGAGCCGCACAAGCGCCTGAGCCGCGTGATGCGGGCGATCGTGCGCCCACGCCTTCGCATCACCGAAACCGCCGACGAGCAGATCCGCGCGCTCGGTTACGCGCCCAGCGACGTGCGGCATATCGTCGTCACCCACCTGGACTTCGACCATGCCGGCGGCATCGAGGATTTTCCGCATGCGAAAGTGCATGTGTATGCCGAGGAGCTCAACGTCGCGAACCACCGTGGCAGCTGGCTGGCAAAACGGCGCTACCGCCCGCAGCAATGGGATCGCGCGGTGCAGTGGAAGACCTATGTCGCGCATGGCGAGCCCTGGTTCGGCTTTCGCTGCGTGCGCGAACTCGAGGGCCTGCCGCCGGAGATTCTCATGGTGCCGCTGGTGGGCCACACCTACGGGCACTGCGGCGTCGCCGTGCAGCAGGGCGAGCAGTGGTTGCTGATGGCCGGCGATGCGTATTTCTTCCGCGACGAGATCCCGCAGGGCGAGCACGCGAACCGCACGCCGCGTTGCACGCCCGGCCTGCGCCTGTACCAGCGAATGATGGATTCCGATCGCCGCGCACGCCTGCTCAACCAGCAACGGCTGCGCGAGCTTGCGCTGCAGCACGGCAACCGCGTGCGCATTGTCAGCGCGCACGATGCGGTGGAGTTCGAACAGATGCGGAGCAGGCAGGCATCGGCGATGCGCTGAGCGCGTACGACGTTGCGGGGGTGACACGCGGCACGCGGCACCTCGGCCGTCTCCATCGCTGTGGCCGCACGTCCCGATCCAGCATCGGCGCCGGCCAGATACCACAACGCCGCCCTCGCAGGCGGCGTTGTTTTTACCAACGGTGGACCGCGCCAAGTGACGCGGTCCACCTGCCGCGCAGCGCGGCGATCGTGCTTACTGCGTCGGACGGTTCTGGCCGCCCTGGGTATCGGTATCGCCGGTCGTGCCGCTGGTGCCCGTGCCGGTTGCGCCTGCGCCCGTGCCAGCTGCGCCTGCACCGCCGGCCTGGCCCTGCAGCGCACGAGCCTGTTCCAGATGGGCTGCAACGGCCGTACGCGTCGTCGTCAGGTGCTGCTTCAACGCCGCGTTCTGCGCCGCCGGCAGCAGGCGCTGGTCGAGCATGGTCAACGTCTCCTGGTGACCGCGCACCTGCGCATCGACATACGCACGCTCGAACTCCTGGCCATTCAACGCCGCCATCTGCGTGCGCTCGGCCTCGTGCTTCGCGCGATGCGTTGCGACCTCGCCCGCGGTGCCGATCGTGACACCGGCCGTGCCCTCCAGCGCGCGCGTCTGCTGCTGGTTCTTCGTGTGGTCGGTGATCATCATCTTTGCGAAATCGGCGACCGGGCCTTTCACGCCTTTCTTCTGCGCCGCTTCAGACGAGGCGATCTCGTGCTCGTTGACCACGGTCAGCATGCCGAGCGCGTCGCCTTCGCTCATCGCACCGGCCGCACCGGCGGTGTCACCCGCACCGGCGCCCGCGCCTGCGGCCACGTCCGGGCCCGGCGTCATCGGATCGGCCGCGCCGGTGCCGGTGGTCGCGGTGGTGTCGGCAGCCGGCGTCGATGCGGCATCGCCGACATCATTGCCGTCGCCGGAACCGCCACCGCACGCGGTGAGGATCGCAAGCGACAGCGCTGCAGCAGTCAGGGGGGCTTTCAGTTTCATGGCGATTTCTCCATTGCGTTAGCGCTTGCGCGCGGGAACAGGCCGTCCATCAGGCCAATCGGCAGCACGCTAGGCCAGCATCGCGCGCGACGTCGTGAAGACGTATTACGGTCGTGCCATGCATGCAGCGTCACCGCGAAAGCGTTTCGCAGCACGAAAAACTTTCGCCGTCGTCTCTCACGCGCGATGGAAAGAACCGCCTGAAAACAGCGTGCACCCGCGTGGCATGACCGGTGCTTGTGCCCTTGCAAGCCCGACTCACCGCTGCCCACCACGGAGACCACCATGGCCCTGAGCCTGACCGATATCAAAGGCTGCCCGATCGAGCAGCAACGCTTCACCTTGCGCGACATGGTGCAAAAGCCGATCAGCAAGCTCGACGATGATGCGTTCACCCGTATCCGCATCATCCTGCTCAACGGCCTGGAGCTGGAAGCGAACCGCTTCTCGCACATGGCCGCGCGTTTCAACCAGCACCTGCGCCTGCCGCTGGCGAAGCTGCGCCGCATCGAACAGCACCAGGCCACGACGATCAACTGGCTCATCGGCGCCGACCACTCGCCGCTGGAAACCACGATCGCCTACGAGCAGGTCGCGATCGAAGTTACCGCCGCCGTGGCCCAGCGCGAGCCGGACGAATAGATCGGAAGAGCGT
>CADCUA010000428.1 GCA_902805755.1 uncultured Lysobacter sp. | reverse complement strand
GTCGCGGGGCTTGAAGGCGGGCGACTGACGCTGCCCATCGATTACGCCGGCCGCCCGGTGCTCATCAATCTCTGGGCCAGCTGGTGCGGACCCTGCATCAAGGAAATGCCCGAGCTCGACCGTTATGCACGCGCGCAGGGCGCGACCGGGGTGCAGGTCCTTGGAATCGCGCTCGACGATGCAGAGGCCGTGCGCACGTTTCTGCAGCGGGTCCCGGTGAGTTATCCGATCGCGCTGGACCAAGCCGGCCCGGCCGATGCCGGCGTGCGGCTTGGCAATGTGCGCGGCGTGCTGCCCTACACCGTCCTGGTCGACGCGACCGGCCGCGTGGCCAAGCAGAAGATCGGTCCGTTCGAACACGGCGAGATCGACGGCTGGGCGGCCGGAATTCAAACAACCGATTAAATCGCGGCAACTTCGCCGAAACAGCTGCCAACGTCTGGACAGGCGAAGGCAGCTCACGCACACTGCCCCGCTTTCGTCCTACTCGTTTGACGTCAAGGGAGCGTGATGGCCAAGTTGCTGGTACTGCACGGCCCCAACCTCAACCTTCTGGGTGAACGCGAACCGGGCGTCTACGGCCGCACGCCGCTGGCGGCGATCGACCAGGCGCTGGAGGCGGAGGCACGCAATGCCGGCCACACGGTGGAAATCCTGCAATCCAACGCCGAACACGTGCTCATCGACCGTGTCCAGGCCGCGCGCGCCGACGGCACCGCGATCATCCTGATCAATCCGGCCGGCTTCACCCACACCAGCGTCGCCCTGCGCGATGCGCTGGCCGCGGTGTCGCTGCCTTTCATCGAAATCCACCTGTCGAACCCGCATGCGCGCGAACCGTTCCGCAAGCACAGCTACTTCAGCGACCTGGCGCTCGGCGTGATCGCCGGCTTCGGCGCCGACAGCTACCGCTTTGCGATGGACGCCGCGCTCGCCTGGCTTGGCAGGCACGCCGTCGCAACGGCGAACCCCGCCTGACATCCACACATCATCGAATCCGCCCCGCGCACGGGGCACCTTTCTGGAGGGCCGTGAATGGACCTGCGCAAGATCAAAAAGCTCATCGACCTGCTCGAGGAATCCAACCTCGCCGAGATCGAAATCAAGGAAGGCGAGGAATCCGTGCGCCTGGCGCGCGTGCCGAAGAGCGGCGGTTTCGCCGCGGCGCCGCAGGCCACGTATGCCGCGCCGGCTCCGGCGCCGGCCATGCCGATGAGTTCGCCCACCGAGTCCGCGACCGGCGGCGGCAAGGCCCAGTCCGACCTGCCCGACGGCCACATCGTGCGCGCCCCGATGGTCGGCACGTTCTACCTGGCCCCGGCGCCGGACAAGCCTGCGTTCGTCACCGTCGGCCAGGCGGTCAAGGCCGGCGACACGCTCGCGATCATCGAAGCGATGAAGATGTTCAACCCGATCGAAGCCGACGTGTCGGGCACCGTGCTCAAGGTGCTGGCCGAAAGCGGCCAGCCGATCGAGTTCGACCAGCCGCTGTTTGTTATTGGGTGAGGCGGGCATTCGAGCGGCGCCAGCCGCGAGCCGCCGAACGCACATCGGCCGCGAGGCCGATGGGCCGGACGCGCCCAATCTTCCAGACGCAGTGGAAATAACCCATGCTCGATAAAGTCGTCATCGCCAACCGCGGCGAGATCGCGCTGCGCATCCTGCGCGCGTGCCACGCGCTCGGCATCCGCACGGTCGCCGTGCACTCCACCGTTGATCGCAACCTCAAGCACGTCGCCATGGCCGATGAATCGGTCTGCATCGGCCCCGCGCCGTCGACGGAGAGCTACCTCAACATGGCCTCGCTGATCGCGGCGGCCGAAGTCACCGACGCGCAGGCGATCCATCCCGGCTACGGCTTTCTCAGCGAAAACGCCGACTTCGCCGAGCGCGTCGAGCAGTCCGGCTTCATCTTCATCGGACCGAAAGCCGACACGATCCGCCTGATGGGTGACAAGGTCGAGGCGATCCGCGCGATGAAAGCCGCCGGCGTGCCCTGCGTGCCCGGCAGCGGCGGCCCGCTCGACGACAACACCGCGGCGAACATCAAGATCGCGCGCGAGATCGGCTACCCGGTCATCGTCAAGGCGGCCGGTGGCGGTGGTGGCCGCGGCATGCGCGTGGTGCACACCGAAGCGCACCTGAGCAGCGCGATCCAGACCACGAAGACCGAAGCGAAGGCCGCGTTCGGCAACGACATGGTCTACATGGAGAAATTCCTCGAGAACCCGCGCCACGTCGAGATCCAGGTGCTCGCCGACGGCCAGGGCAACGCGATCCATCTAGGCGAGCGCGACTGCTCGATGCAGCGCCGCCACCAGAAGGTCGTCGAGGAAGCGCCCGCACCCGGCATCACGCCCGAACTGCGCGCGGAGATCGGTAAGGTCTGCGTCGAAGCCTGCATCCGCATCGGTTATCGCGGCGCGGGCACGTTCGAGTTCCTGTTCGAAGACGG
>CADCUA010000427.1 GCA_902805755.1 uncultured Lysobacter sp. | reverse complement strand
TGCCGTCGGCGGACGCCACCCACGCATCACCGTTGTCGTGCTGCGTGATGCTGTACGGCACCAGGCCGATGTCCTTCTGCACTTCCGCGTCGGTGAACTTGCGGCCGATGAGGCGCTTCACCGCGTAGAACGTGTTCTTGGGGTTGGTGACGGCCTGGCGCTTTGCCGAGGCGCCGGCGAGCACTTCGCCGTCCTTGGTGTACGCGATGATCGACGGGGTGGTGCGATCACCTTCCGCGTTCTCGATGACCTTCGCCTTGCCGCCTTCCATGACCGCGACGCACGAATTCGTGGTGCCGAGGTCGATACCGATGATCTTGCCCATGCTGATGCTCCGTAGCGAATCTTCTGTCGAATGAGGTGGGCGGCCGCGCCGCCGACGTGCGTTATCTGGGGCGTGCGTGCCCGCGGTTCAAGGGCTCACTCGTGCCGCGAGACCACGACGAGCGCCGGGCGCAGCAGCCGTTCGTTGAGCAGCCAGCCCTTCTGGTAGACCTGCACAACGTGTCCGGGCGCGTGCTCGGCGCTGTCGACCATGCTCATGGCCTGGTGGTGATCGGGGTTGAATGCCTCGCCCGCCGGGTTGACGGCGCTCAGGCCATGGTCACCGGCGACCTTTAGAAGCTGACGCAGCGTCAGCTCCATGCCTTCCTTCAGCGCACCCGACTCCGCGCCCGCAGCGGCGAGGCCGGCCTCGAGGCTGTCGATAACGGGCAACAGATCGCCGAGGATCCGTTCGTTTGCGAACTTTCGGGCTAGGTCGACATCGCGCGCGAGGCGCTTGCGCTGGTTGTCGAGCTCGGCGCGCTCGCGCAGCGAGTCCTCGCGCATGCGCGCCATTTCGGCCCGTACCGCATCCACCTCGCTGGTATGCGACGTGTCCTGCGGCGCGACGGCCGGGTCGATCGTGTCCTGCGTGGGCTCGGTGGTCATTCGGCGGAGTTCCTCGGGGGTTTCAAGATGGACCCGCTATGGGGTCGCGACCGGAGGATTCAAGGCAAACGGCGCTCCCCGGGCGCCGCCCGGGCGCGATCAACTGTCCTGACCGAACGCGTCTCCGAGTGCGTCCGCCGCCGCCTGCACCACCGGGATGATCCGGTCGTATGCCATGCGTGTGGGCCCGATCACGCCGAGCACGCCCAACACGCGTCCGTCCGCGGCGCCGCCGGAACGGTAGGGCGCGGTCACCAGGGAGACCCCATCAAGCGGCGCGAGCCCGGTTTCCTCACCGATAAAGATGCGTACGCCCGGCGCGTCAGCTGTGCGCTCCAGAAGCTGCAGAATCTCGCGTTTGCGTGAGAAAGCGTCGAAGAGCTCGCGCAGCCGATCCATGTCGGCCATTTCCTGCAGTCCCATGAGCCGCGTCTGGCCGGCGACGACCATGTCATCGCGCTCGGGCGCCAGCACCTGCTCGGCCAGTTCGACCGACTGGGCGAGCAGCAGCTCCATCTCCGATCGCGCGCTGCGGAGCTCGTGCAGGAGCGCGTGCCGTATGTCGGTGATCGAGCGGCCGGCGAAATGCATGTTCAGGTAATTCGCAACCCGTTCGAGTTCGCCGCCGTCGAACGGCCGTCGCGTCTGCACGATGCGGTTCTGCACGTCATTGTCGGAGAACACGACGATCGCCAGCACGCGTGCGCCGTCGAGCGGCACGAAATCGATTCGCCGGAACGCGAATTGCGCCCGGCTGGGAACGCTGACGACGCCCACGAAATGCGTCATCGCCGACAGCAGCTCCGACGCACTGCCCAGAAGCGCCTGTGTTCCCGACCCTGCAGGAAGCTCGCCGCGCAAACGCGCGACCTCCTGCTCCGGCAGGGGGCGCACCTGCAACAGCGAGTCGACAAACAGACGATAACCCTGTGCTGTAGGTATCCGCCCCGCCGACGTGTGCGGCGCGCTGAGCAGGCCGGCCTCCTCGAGATCGGACAGGATGTTGCGGATCGTTGCCGCGCTGACGTCGAGGCCGGCGTGGCGCGCCAGCGTCTGCGAGCCCACCGGCTCGCCGCTGCGGATATAGCGCCCGATCAGCGTGCGCAGCAGTTGGCGCGCACGTGGGTCCTGGGTCGGGTCTGGCGGTCGGCGGGGCATCGGTCCGGTATAAGCGCGACGTGCGGCAGGCGCAAGCGTTGTTCGCATCGCGTGAGATCGGCGTTCACTCCAATACAACGCCTGTCGCGTCCGCCTCCGGCAAGGCACAATCCCCGACCCATGCTCGCCCATCTCTCACTCAAGCACTTTGCCGTCGTCGAAGCCGCCGAACTCGCGTTCGGACCCGGCCTGACCGTTATTTCCGGCGAAACCGGCGCCGGCAAGTCGCTGCTGGTCGACGCACTCGGGCTGCTGTCGGGCATGCGCGCCGATAGCGGCGTCGTGCGCCACGGCGCCGAACGCGCGGAACTGATCGCCGAGTTCGACCTGGCGGATGCGCCGCGCGCGCAGTCCTGGCTGCGCGAGCAGGAG
>CADCUA010000426.1 GCA_902805755.1 uncultured Lysobacter sp. | reverse complement strand
CTGGGGCCTGGACCGCGTAGACCAGCGTGCACTGCCGCTCAACGGCAGCTACGTGTATGACTACACCGCGTCGAACGTGCGCGCCTACGTCATCGACAGCGGCATCCTCTCCAGCCATACCGATTTCGGCGGTCGCGTGCTGAGCGGCTATACCGCGATCAGCGACGGCCGTGGCACCACGGACTGCAACGGCCATGGCACGCATGTCGCCGGCACGATCGGCGGCGCGACCTGGGGCGTGGCGAAGTCGGTGCGCCTGGTGCCGGTGCGCGTGTTCGGCTGCACGGGTGGCAGCGCGAACTCCACGATCATCGCGGGCATCGACTGGGTGCGCTACAACCACGTCAAGCCGGCCGTGGCGAACATGAGCTTGGGTGGCCCGGCGTCGTCGGCAATCGACACCGCGACCAGCAACCTGATCAACTCCGGTGTGACCGTTGTGGTCGCCGCGGGCAACGACAACCAGAACGCCTGCAACTTCTCGCCGGCGCGCGTTGGCGGCGCCGTAACCGTCGGTTCGACGAGTTCGAACGACTACCGCTCGTCGTTCTCGAACTACGGCAGCTGCCTCGACCTCTTCGGACCGGGCAGCTCGATCCGCTCGGCCTGGTACACGAGCACC
Source organism: uncultured Lysobacter sp. (assembly GCA_902805755.1). Lineage (GTDB taxonomy): Bacteria > Pseudomonadota > Gammaproteobacteria > Xanthomonadales > Xanthomonadaceae > Cognatilysobacter. The sequence continues at coordinate 6,359 of CADCUA010000426.1, read as the reverse complement.
ACCGCGACGAACACCATCAGCGGCACCTCGATGGCTTCGCCGCACGTCGCCGGTGCCGCAGCGTTGTACTTGGGCCGCTATCCATCGTCCTCGCCGTCGACCGTCGCCAGCTGGCTGATCAACAACTCCACCACCGGTCGCGTGTACGACGTCGTGGGTTCGCCGAACCGCCTGCTGTATTCGCGTTAATGCATGACTGAAAGGTGCCGCGTGCCAGAGATGGTGCGCGGCACTTTTATTTTGCGGGTATGGCTTTCCCGCGGCTGTGGCGACCGCGACACGCTCCGAGCCCCCAGTGGTGGCAGTCCCGCCACTGACACAGCGAACTCTTTCACCTCCGCCGATTCGGCTCGCTCGGAACAGCGACGCTGCGCAAACTCCTTGGCGCATCTCACTTCTGGTTTACACCGCCGATATACGCGTTCGGCTGCACTGCGTTGCCCATCTATTGCTGCCGCAATGCCTCGATCGGATCCAGCAACGACGCCTTGCGCGCCGGGTAATAACCGAAGAAGAGTCCCGTCGCGATCGAAAAGCCCGCGGCAAGACCGATCACCTTCGCATTCAGCGCGACCGGCAATGCGCCGAGTTTGCCGACCAGCAACGCGCCGCCGATCCCGAGCGCGATGCCGATGATTCCGCCCACCAGCGAGATCAGCATCGCCTCGGCGAGGAACTGCCGGCGGATGTCGCGCGGTCCGGCACCGACGGCCATGCGCAGGCCGATCTCGCGGATACGCTCGGTCACCGACACCAGCATGATGTTCATGATGCCGATGCCGCCGACAATCAGTGAGATCGATGCAACCGCGCCGAGCAGCAGCGACATCAGGCGCGTGGTCTGCGTGCGCGTGGCGACGACCTCGGCGATGTTGCGCACACTGAAATCATCCTCCTGCCCCGGCTGGATCCTGTGGCGCTGTCGCAGCAATGCTTCAACTTCGCCCTGCACGTAAGCCACGTCCTCGGCGCGTGCAACGCCCAGCGTGATGTCCCGTACCGCACCGGCCGGCACGCCGGCGCTGCCCGCCAGGCGTCGCCGCGCGGTGGGCAGCGGCAGCAGCACGATGTCATCCTGGTCCTGGCCGAAACCGCCCTGCCCTTTCGGTGCGAGCGTGGCGGCGACCGTGAACGGCACGCGGCCGATGCGCACTGTCTGCCCGACCGCATCCTCGTCGCCGAACAACTCGCGCCGCACGGTGTCGCCCAGGATCACCGTTTTGCCGGCGCCGCTGTAATCACGTGACTCGAACGGCTCGCCGCTCGCAAGCGTCCAGCCGTTGATCTCGAAAAAATCCGGCTGCACGCCCTGCCACTGCGTTGACCAGTTGCTCTCGGCGAATACGATCTGCCCGCCACCGCGCAGGGAAGAAGCGACGTACTGCACTTCGGGTATCTGCTCGCGTATCGCCTCGGCGTCTGCTTCGGTCAGCGTGTAGCTGCTGCCCGCGCTCATGCGTGCGCCGCCGAAACCGCGGCCGCCACCGGAGCCGATGTCCAGGCGGTTCGAGCCCAGGCCGGACACGAGTTTGTCGATCTCCGCCTGCGTGCCCTGCCCGACCGACACCATCACGATGACGGCCGCGATGCCGATGATCACGCCAAGCGACGTCAGCGCGCTGCGCAGCCAGTTGCCGCGTAACGCGAACAGCGCGGTGCGCAGCACTTCGGTGAAATTCATCGCGACGCTCCTTCCTCGTGAAGCTCGCCATCGCGCATGACGAACGTGCGGTCCGCATGCGCCGCAACCTCCGCGTCATGGGTGATCAACACGACCGTGTGCCCGTCCTGCTGCAGTCGCTTGAACAGGGCCAGGATTTCCTCGCCCGTGCGGCTGTCCAGTGCGCCTGTCGGTTCGTCCGCGAGCAGCAGCGGCGGCCGGTTGATCAACGCGCGCGCGATCGCCACGCGTTGCTGCTGGCCACCCGAAAGTTCGCTGGGCCGGTGACTCTCGCGTGCAGCGAGCCCGACGGCCGCGAGCGCTTCGTGTGCGCGCTGCAGGCGCTCCTCGCGCGGCACGTTCGCGTAGCCCATCGGCATGGCGACGTTCTCAAGCGCGCTCATGCGCGGCAGCAGGTTGAATCCCTGGAACACGAAGCCGATCTTGTCGCGTCGCAGCAGTGCACGCTGCTCGGCGTCCAGTTGCGCGACATCGGTGCCGTCGCACAGATAGCGCCCCTGCGTGGGCGTGTCCAGGCAGCCGATCAGGTTCATCAGCGTCGACTTGCCCGAGCCCGACGGCCCCATGATCGCCGTGAATTCACCGTGCGCGATGCGCAGGTCCACGCTGCGCAGGGCGGCGACTTCGGCTTCGGTGCCGGGTGAATAGATCTTCGACAGCCGCTGCGTCTCGATCATGGCCCCGACGTGCGGCACGCCGGTCACGGCGCGGCACGCGTGCTGCCGGTGACGACGGTGTCGCCGGGTTTCACGCCGCCCGCGACTTCAGTCCAGCTGCCATCGCTGGCACCGATGCGCACCGTCACCGGCTCGGGCCGGCCATTGACCAGGCGGTACAGCGGCGCGCGACGGGCGCCTAGCAACGCGGCGATCTCGCGCGTCCACGCCGCGCGCTGCCGCGCGTCGAGCGACGCGGTGAATGCCGCGAACTGCTGGTTGAAACGTTCGGCCATGCGCTGACGCATTGCACCGCTGTTGCCGCCCGCCTCTGTGCCGGCGCCACCGCGACGGTCAGGCCCGCCGCGACCGCCACCGAACAGCACGCTGCCGCCGCCCGCGTCCGGCCGTGCCGCGGCGCGCCGGGCCGCGTTGCGTTCGCGCATCGCTGCCAATGCCTCGTCGAACGCGGCGCGCTGCCTGGCGCTCAGATCGAGCGATGCGGCCATGCGCGGAAGCTCATCGGTCATGCCTCCCCCACCCGCTGCGCGCGGCGCATCCGCACCTGCTTCTTCGTCCGCAGGCTTGAAGCGCAGCGCCGCGTTCGGCACGCGCATGACATCGTCGCGGCGGCTGACCTCGATCTCCGCGTTCGCGGTCATGCCTGGCAGCAGCACGAGCTCGGGGTTTTCGACCGCGACCACCACGGGATAGGTGATGACGTTGCTGGTGTTCGTTGCCGACAGCCGCACCTGCTGCACGCGTCCGCGGAACTGGCGTTCGGGGAACGCATCGACGCTGAAGTTGACGGCCTGCCCGACCTTGGCCTGTCCGATGTCGGCTTCATCGATCGCGAGCACGATTTCCATCTGCGCGAGGTCCTCGGCCACCTGGAACAGCACCGGCGCCTGCAGACTCGCGGCGACCGTCTGGCCGGGCTCGATCGAGCGCGTCAGCACCACGCCATCCACCGGTGAGCGGATCACGCTGCGGCCGAGGTTCAGGCGCGCGGTCGTCGTCGAGGCCTGCTCCTGGGTGATCTGCGCGTGCGCGGCCGCGACCTGTGCCTGCGCCTGTTCCATCTGGCTGCGTGCGAGGTCGGCGTCACTGCGCGCGACGAGTTGCTGCTGCGCGAGCCGGGCCTTGCGCGCGTGCTCCGACTGCGCGTTCCGCAACGCGGCCTGCGCCGTTGCAAGGTTTGCACGCGCGCCGGCGACCTGCGCAGCGCCTTGGGCGATCTGCGCTTCATAGGTGCTCGGATCGATGCGCGCGAGCACCTGGCCGCGGCTGACGCGATCGTTGAAGTCGACCAGAACGTCGGTGACCTGCCCCGAAATCTGGCTGCCGATATCGACCGTGGATAGCGCGGCAAGCGTGCCGGTGGCCGAGATCGTCACCCGGATATCGCCGCGCTCGACGGTCGCGGTGCGGTAGGCGGCTTCCGTTGCGCCATCTTCGCGCTGCGCGACCACGTAGGCGCCGCCTCCCAAGCCCAGGGCGAGCGCCACAGCCAGCGCGAGCTTGCGCCACACAGGGGAACCCGCGTTCTTCGGGCGCGACGGGGAAGCATTGCGGGGAGGCTGGTTCATCGGCCGATGTGTAGAGGTGATCCCAGCCCTAACGCGCGGCCGGCGGTTCGGTTGACACGACCGGGCCAACGCGACGCAGGCGACTGCAGGTGATCCGTGAGGCGATGCAACGTGCCTTGGCCACACGCGGCCGAGTGCGCGGTAGCGCGCGACGGCCGAACCGGCGTTCTGAAGCGCAAGCATCTCCGCGGCGCACACTGGCATGGCGCCATGGACCAGCGCCGGTGATACAGGACGCGCCTGCGCATGTGCCGGGGGCGCGGCCAACCGGCGCCGCTGCTTCGTGCGTGCGATACGTGGTGTCCGCGCGACGTGGTGTCTGCGCGGCAAGCGGGCCGATCGGCCGGATCAGTCGGCCGAGGTATCGCCCGCAGGGAAATGGATGACCGCTGTGGTGCCCTCGCCCAGCGTGCTGCTCAGCGACACAGGCCAGCCGAAACGCTCGCCGAGGCGGCGCACGATCGACAGACCGATGCCCTTGCCTTCCAGACGATCGGTGTCGACGCGGAAGAACGGATCGAACGCCTTCGACAATGCGTCCGGGTCCATGCCGATGCCGCTGTCGCGCACTTCGATGCGGTCGGGCGCAAGCATGACGATGATCTGGCCGCGTTCGGTGTAGCGCGTGGCATTGCTCAGCAGGTTGCCGACCATGACGTTCAGGACGTGACGCGGCGCGAACAGCTCCGGCGCGCCGCGATCCTGCACGCTGATGCTGATCGGCCTGCCTTCAATCACCGGCCGCGCGCGCTCGACTTCCTTTTCCACGATTTCGCGCACCGGCAGGCGTTCGCACTGTGGCTCGACTTCCGATTCGCGGGCCAGCACGAGGAACGCCTCGATCACCGCTTCCATGTCGCGCGCGGCACGTTGCACCCGCGTGAGCGAGCGCTTCTGGCGCGGCGCGAGTTCGGGTTCGGCCAGCATCAGGTCGGTGGCGACACGGATGACGGTGAGCGGCGTACGCAACTCATGGCTGGCATCGCGCGTGAAGTCACGCTCGCGCTGGACGAACTCGCCGATACGCCGTGCAAGGCCGCGCAGCGCGTGCGCGAGGCGCCGCACTTCCATTGCGGACTCCGGCGGCAGTCGGTCCGACGCGAGCGCCGCGGCGTCGGGGTGGCGCGGGTCCCAATGCGTAACAACATTCACAAGCCAGCTCACGGGAGCGACAAGCCGATTCGACGTGCGGTACGTGAGCCACGACGTGAGGTACATCGCAAGCAATGCGAGCAGCAGCGAAGTCGCCGCGGTAATGAAGACCGCGCGGTCGATCATGCGCGAGTCGTACAGCAGGTACAGCGTACCGGCGGGATCCGGGTCGACATAGACGACCGGCCCGTTGCTGCGGAACGCATGCAGCCCCGGGGTGGCACCACGCAGCTGCTCGGGCAAGCCGGCTCCTTGCCCGCTCGCTGGCACCAGATAACCCGTCAACATGCGTGTACGCGGCAAAGGATGCGCCGCATCCTGCCGGTGTGCATTACGGAATGCGCTTGCTTCCTGCTGCAGCATCGAGTGCAACAGGCTCTGACGCACGATGATCCCGCCCAGCAGTACGCCGAGCGAGATCACGAGCGTAGCGACCAAGGCCTGGCCGATGAAGGCCAGCTTGATCTTCCGCGGAAGCCCCTGTGGCATTGCCCCGGACCGGGATCAGTCCGGTGGCTGGGAGATGTCTGCGATGCGGTAGCCCGCGCTCTGCACCGTGTGCAGCAGCTGCTTGTCGAACGGCTTGTCGATCGTCTTGCGCAGGTTGTACAGATGGCTGCGCAGCGTATCGGAGTCCGGCAGGCCGTTGCCCCAGATCTCGCGCTCGATTTCCTGACGGCTCACCACGCGGGGCGATTCGCGCATCAGGATGGTCAGAAGGCGCAGGCCGATCGGCGAAAGCTGCAGTTCCACACCGCCACGCGTCACGCGCAGGCTGGCCGGATCGAGCACGAGGTCGGCAACCTTCAGCACCTCGCCACCAACCTGGCGACGCTCGCGGCGGATCAGTGCGCGCAGGCGGGCTTCCAGTTCCTGGATTGCGAACGGCTTGGTCAGATAGTCATCAGCGCCGGCCGACAGGCCCGTGAGCTTCTCGTCCAACGTGTCGCGCGCGGTCAGCATCAGCACCGGCGTCGACTTGCGGGCGTCTTCACGCAGCCGCTTGCAGACTTCGATGCCATCCAGGCGCGGCAGCATGAGATCCAGCACGACGACGTCGTAGCTGTTCTCGGCGGCCAGGCGATAGCCGTCCAGTCCATCGGCCGCGTAGTCGACCTCAAAGCCGCGGCCTTCGAGGTATTCGCCGACCATCTCCGAAATATTCCGGTTGTCTTCGACGATCAGTACCAGACCGCCGTCGCGCGAGCCTTGCATAGGGAGTTCTCCTGCCTTCAGTTTTGTGAAAGGTGCCTCGGCCGGGGTGCAGATGCCGTGAAGGCG
>CADCUA010000425.1 GCA_902805755.1 uncultured Lysobacter sp. | reverse complement strand
CTCGAAGATCAGCTGCTGCTGCCCGATGGCGATGCCCGGCCCGGTGTCCTGCACCTCGATACGCACGCTGCGTTGTCGGCGACGCACGCCCAGCAGTACGCGTCCGGAAGACGTGTACCGGACCGCATTGGCGAGGAAGTTCTGCAGAACGCGGCGCAGCAGCTGCGGATCGCTGTGCACCCAGGCGCTGCTTGGAACGTAGCGGAACTGCAGGCCGCGTTCGGCTGCCAGTGCACGGAACTCGGACGCGAGCGGGTCGAGCACCTCCGCTAACGGGAAATCGCGCGGCTGCGGCTGCAGGCCGCCGGCGTCGAGCCGCGACATGTCGAGCAGGCCGGTCAACAGGTTCGTGGTGGATTCGAGCGCGCCGCGCGTCTGCGTCACCAGCTCGCGCTGACCCGCGTCGGTCAGCTGCTGCGCGAGCGCATCGGTGAACAGATGCGCCGCGTGCAGCGGCTGCATGAGGTCGTGGCCGATGGCGGCGAGGAAGCGGCTCTTCGCGTCGTTCGCGCGCTCGGCCTCGCGCTTGGCGTCCTCCAGCAACGTCGTGCGCTCGGTGACGCGCTGCTCCAGCGTCTCGTTCGACAGGATCAGCGCCGCCTCGGCGCAGCGGAACGCGGTCACGTCGGTGAACGTTGCGACGAAGCCGCCACCGGGCATCGGATTGCCGCGGATCTCGACGATGCTGCCGTCGGGAAACACGCGTTCGGACAGGTGCGCGGTACCTGCGCGCATGTGCCCCAGGCGTCGCTCCAGCGCCTGCTCGCGCGTGCCCTGGAATGGCATGCGTGCGAGGACCCAGCCCGACAACTCGGCGATCGGCCGCCCGACCTCGAGCATGCCGTCGGGAAACCCGAACAGCTCCGCGTAGCGACGGTTCCAGGCGACCAGCCGCAGCTGCGCATCGACCACGCTGATGCCCTGGCTCATGTTCTCCAGCGCGGCCTCGAGCACGCGCTGGTTGAAGCGCAGCGCCTGCGAGGCTTCGCCGACGATCGCCGCGACCGTGTCCAGGTCCGCACCGGCCTGGCGCTGCGCGGCATCAAGCAACAGCCGCGCCGACGCGCTGCCCAGCACTGTCGCGAGTTCCTGCTCCACCCGCGCCTGCAGCGGCGCGGGAACGGGGCCGCTCGCGGGCGCATCGCGCAGCAATGCGTCCAGCCGGGTTTCAGGCAGGAAGCGCTTGCCGGCACTGCGCAGCGTGCGCAGGTCGAAGCCACGCTCCTCGCGCCGGGGCCCCTGGCTCCAGGCGGCCGCCAACAGCGTGGCCGCCGTGCCGACGAACAGGCTCGCACCGACGGCGCGGCCTAGGCGGCTCCAGCCCGTCAGACCGAACAGGCCATCCGGTGCCAGCCAGGACAGGCCCGCGACGCCATGCTCGATCCAGGCCGGAACCTCGCCCTGCGCCTGTGCGGTCAGCGGCACCAGCAGTGCCCAGCACCACACCGCGAAGCCGGCCAGCATGCCGACAGTCACGGCGCGCGGCGGCGTGGACGGGCGCCACACGGCGAAGCCGAGCGCGGGTGCCAGCGTCGCCAGTGCCGAGAACGACACCGCGCCCACGTCCGCCAGTGCGGCGTTGTCGGCGATCAGACGGTTGTACGCCCAGGCCAGCAGCATGATCGCGACGATGCCGGCGCGGCGCAGCAGCAGCACGCTGCCGCGCAGGTCGCCGCCGCTGGGCCGCGACCACGCGCCGCGCAACAGGCCCGGTGCGAGCCAGTGGTTGCCGATCATCAGGCTCAGCGTGAGCACACTGACCACCACCATGCCCGTGGCCGCACTCAGGCCGCCAAGGAACGCGAACAGCGCCACGCCCTGCTGCCCCTGCGACAGCGGCAGCGCAAGCACGTACAGGTCGGCCGGCAGGCCGCTGCCCGACAGCAGCACATCCCCGGCATGGGCGAGCGGCAGCAGCGGCAGCGCGATCAGCAACAGGTACAGCGGAAACAACCACCGTGCCGTGCGCAGGTGCGACTCGTCGCGGCACTCCACCACGCCCACATGGAACTGGTGCGGCAGGGTGAACATCGCGAGCACGCCCAGCAGCACCAGCGGCACGAAGCCGTCGGCGGCCGGACGCTCGGGCACGGCCGCCGGGGCGGCGTCGGGAACATCCAGCCCGAACACGACGAATGCGCCGAGGACCAGCATCGCAGCAAGCTTGAACAGCGATTCGAATGCGATCGCGAGCACCAGACCGCGGTTGTGCTCGGCGGCACTGACGCGCCGGGTGCCGAACAGCATCGCGAACACCGCCATCGCGAGCGCCACGTACAGCGCGCCGTCCTGAAGCGGCGACGGGGCGCCATCGGCGCGCGTGCCCGTCAGCATCGCGTAACTCATCGCGACCGCCTTGAGCTGCAGCGCGATGTACGGGATCAGCCCAAGCGCCGCGACCGCGGTAACGGTGGCGGCCACCCACGAATCCTTGCCCAGACGCGTGGCGATGAGGTCTGCGATG
>CADCUA010000424.1 GCA_902805755.1 uncultured Lysobacter sp. | reverse complement strand
GCTTGCGGAGATCCAGTCCGACCGCTGGCTGTCACGCTACGACACGATCGTGATCGATGAAGCGCACGAGCGCAGCCTCAATATCGATTTCCTGCTGGGCTACCTCAAGCAGTTGCTGACGCGGCGCAAGGACCTGAAGGTCATCGTGACCTCCGCGACGATCGATACCGCACGCTTCGCGGCGCACTTCACCGATGCGCCGGTGGTCAATGTGGAAGGCCGGGGTTACCCGGTATCGGTGCGCTATCGCCCGCTGGACGACGCACCTGTCGTTGCACCGCCGGCGAGTGGCAAGCCGCGTCGCGGCCGGCCGGAGCACGAGTCCGATCCGATGAGCGTCAACGACGGCATCGTGGCCGCGTGCGACGAGGTCACGCGCGAGGACCCGCGCGGCGACGTGCTGATCTTCCTGTCCGGTGAACGCGAGATCCGCGATGCGCACCAGGCATTGGAACGGCGCAAATACCGCGAGACCGAAGTGTTGCCGCTGTACGCGCGGCTGTCCGTGCGCGACCAGGACCGCGTGTTCAACCCGGGCATCAAGCGCCGTATCGTGCTGGCCACGAACGTGGCGGAAACCTCGCTCACGGTGCCGCGCATCCGCTACGTCGTCGATCCGGGCCTTGCGCGTGTCAAACGCTACAGCCCGCGCGGCAAGCTCGACCGCCTGCATATCGAACCGATCAGCCAGGCGAGCGCGGACCAGCGCAAGGGCCGCTGCGGGCGCGTGTCCGAAGGCACCTGCATCCGTCTGTATTCGGAAGCCGATTTCGAATCGCGGCCGCATTACACCGATCCGGAGATCCGTCGCGCCGCGCTCGCCGGCGTGATCCTGCGGATGCTGTCGCTGGGCCTGGGCAGCATCGAGGACTTTCCGTTCCTCGAGCCGCCGGATGCGCGCGCGGTGGCGGATGGCTGGCAGCAACTGGCCGAACTCGGCGCGGTGGACGAGCAGCGCAAGCTCACCGCGATCGGCCGGCTGATGTCGAAGCTGCCGGTCGACGTGAAGCTCTCGCGCATGCTCGTCGCCGCGAACACGCATGCGTGCCTGCGCGAGATGCTGGTGATCGCCTCGTTCCTCGGCATCCAGGATCCGCGCGAACGTCCGGCCGACCAGCGTGCCGCGGCCGATACCGCGCATGCGCAGTTCGCCGATCCGCGTTCGGAGTTCGTGGGCATCCTCAAATTGTGGGACGCGTACCAGGCCGCGCACGGTGAGCTCACGCAGTCCAAGCTGCGCGACTGGAGCGAAAAGCACTTCCTGGGTTTCATGCGCATGCGCGAGTGGCGCGAGCTGCATCGCCAGCTCAAGCTGATGACCGAGGAACTCGGTTGGCAGACCGGCGCGGCAAGCGAGCTCGATGCGGGCGCTTACACGATGCTGCACCGCGCGCTGATCGCAGGGTTGCCGGCGCAGATTGGTACGCGCGCATTGCGCAGCGAAGGCAAGGCGCCGCAGAAGGGCGATGCACGCCCCGGCGCAGCGCCGTACGAAGGCCCGCGCGGGCGCAGGTTCCAGCTGTTTCCCGGCTCGCCGCTGTCACGCAAGCCACCGCCGTGGGTGCTGTCCGCAACGCTGCTCGATACCGAACGCGTGTGGGCGCTGACGAACGCGACGATCGAGCCGCAATGGGTGATGGACGAGCTGCCGCATCTGTTGTCGCGGCGCGCGTTCGATCCGCGATGGTCGCGTTCGCAGGGCCGAGTGCTGGGCAGTGAGCAGGTTGGTTTGTTCGGGCTGGTGCTCGCGCCGAAGCGGCCGATCCACTACGGCGCGCTATTCCCCGAGGAAAGCCGCGAGATTTTCGTGCGCGATGCACTCGTGACCGGCGAGATCAACGCGCGCAGCCCGTTCCTGGCACGCAACCTCGCCACGCTTGCGAAAGCGAAGGAAGAGGAAGCGAAGCATCGCCGCGCGGGTCTTGTGGTGGACGAGGACTGGCAGGCGCGCTGGTATTTCGACCGGCTGCCTGCACACGTGCACAACACGCAGGCGCTCGACAGCTGGTACGCGAAGCTGCCGGGCAAGGAAAAAGCGGCGCTGGAATGGACGCTCGATGTCCTGCTCGTCGTGGACCAGACCGAGGCCTCGCGGTTTCCGCCGTTTTTCGCAATGGGCGATATCCGGCTGTCGGTGACGTACCGGTTCGAGCCGGGCGCACCGGACGATGGCATGACGCTGGGCGTGCCGCTGCACCTGCTCAACGCGCTCGATCCCGCACAGCTGTCGTGGCTGGCACCGGGGTTCGTGGTCGACAAGGCGGCGGGCCTGATCAAGACGCTGCCCAAGCAGCAGCGACGGAACTTCGTGCCGGCACCGGATTTCGCGAAGGCGTTCGCGGAGGCGCATGGCCCCGGCGAGCCGGACATGTTCGCCGCGACGCTGGCGCGCTTTCTGCAGCGACTGACTGGCGCGGTCATCGCGCCGATCGATTTCGACGAGGCCGCGCTCGAGTCGCACCTGCG
>CADCUA010000423.1 GCA_902805755.1 uncultured Lysobacter sp. | reverse complement strand
CGAAGCAGCGAACCACGTGGGTGATCGCATCCACCTCGCGGATGTGGGCAAGGAACTTGTTGCCCAGCCCCTCACCGCTCGCCGCGCCCGCAACCAGGCCGGCAATGTCGACGAACTCGACCGCGGTCGGGATCACCTTCTGCGGCTTGATGATTTCCGCCAGCGCATTGAGGCGCGGGTCCGGCACCGGCACGATGCCGACGTTCGGTTCGATCGTGCAGAACGGGAAATTCGCCGCGGCGATGCCCGCCTTCGTCAGCGCATTGAACAGGGTGGACTTGCCGACGTTCGGCAGCCCGACGATGCCGCATTTGATGCCCATGAGTGAATCCGCCAGCAGTTAATCGGAAATGGGAAATCGCGCTCCACGGCTGTGGTTCGCGATTTCCAATGGCCGATCGGCCCGAATGATGCACGCTCAGGCTTTGGACGTGTGAAGCCGCTTCATCGCTTCGTTGAAATCGCCGCTCGTGGCAAGCGGCAGCACGCCGATCGCATCGTCGATCGAGCGAAGGATCATGGCCTCGTCATCCTTGCCGGGGCGGCCGAGCACCCAGGAGGTCACCCTGTCCTTGTGGCCCGGATGGCCGATGCCGACGCGCAGCCGATGGAAACGTCCGTGGCCGAGCAGGCGCATGGTGTCGCGCAGGCCGTTCTGGCCGCCATGGCCGCCGTCGAACTTGAGCCGGGCGGTGCCGGGCGAAAGGTCGAGCTCATCGTGCGCAAGCAGCGCCTGCTCGGGCTCGATCTTCCAGTAGTGCAGCGCCGCCGCGACCGATTTGCCCGACAGGTTCATGAAAGTGGCGGGCTTGAGCAGCCAGACCGGCTGGCCGTCGATCGCGACCTTGCAGGTCTCGCCGAACAGCTTCGACTCCAGGCCGAAGCGGCCGCCGAGCTTCTCGGCCAGCGCATCCACGAACCAGAAACCGGCGTTGTGCCGGGTACGGACATGTTCGGGGCCGGGGTTGCCGAGCCCGACGATCAGGCGAAGTCCTGTCATCGTTGTCTTCATCGCTCACATCGCTCGCCGCCAGACGCAAACGCCCGGCCGTGGGGCCGGGCGCTGCGGTTCTGACATGAAGCGCGTGCGGATTACTCGGCTGCCTCGCCGCCTTCAGCCGGCGTGTCCGCCGCTTCGACGCGGCCGTGCTTGGCGGCGACGACGGCAACGTCGTGCTCCTTGCCCAGGCGCAGCTCGGGGATTTCCACGCCGGCCGGCAGCGTGATCTGCGACAGGTGGATCACGTCGCCAACGGTCAGCGAACCGAGGTCGACCTCGATGAACTCCGGCAGGTCCTTCGGCAGGCAGCTGACTTCGACTTCATTGAGTTCGTGCGTCACGACCACTTCCGCGGCCTTGCCGGCCGGCGAGGTTTCCTCGTTGAGGAAGTGCAGCGGCACCTTCGCGCGCAGGGTCTCGTTCGCATTCACGCGCTGGAAGTCCAGGTGCATGATGATCTGCTTGAACGGATGGCGCTGCATGTCACGCAGCAGCACGCTCTCGACCTTGCCGTCGATGTCGAGGCTCAGGATCGAGGAGTAGAACCACTCGCTCTGCTGGGCGATCCAGATCTTCTCGTGGTCGAGCTGGATCGGCATGGGCTCGGCGGTGCCGCCGTAGACGATGGCCGGGATCGAAGCGGCACGACGCAGGCGGCGGCTCGCACCCTTACCCTCGACGTTGCGGCTCGTGGCCTTGATGGTGTGTTCGGACATTTGAATTACTCGCTTTTACTGCATGAAACCGCCTCGCGGCGGTGGATGACACTCACCCGCGACCAGGTGAGTGCTGAACACGGGCCGCGATTGCGGCGCCGCGAATGGGGGCGTCAGTCGACGTAGAGCGAGCTGACCGATTCGCCGAATGCCACGCGACGGATCGTTTCGGCGAGCAGCTCGGCGACGCTGAGCTGGCGGATCTTGCTGCAGGCGCGCGCGGCGTCGGACAGCTTGATCGTGTCGGTGACGACAAGCTCGTCCAGCGCGGAATTGGTGACATTCGTGATCGCCGCGCCAGACAGCACGGGGTGCGTGCAGTACGCGACGACCTTGACCGCACCGTGTTCCTTCAACGCAGCCGCCGCGGCGCACAGCGTGCCGGCGGTGTCGACGATGTCGTCGACCAGCACGCAGGTCTTGCCGGACACGTCGCCGATGATGTTCATCACCGTGGCGACGTTCGCGCGCGGGCGGCGCTTGTCGATGATCGCGAGCTCCGCATCGTCGAGGCGCTTGGCGATCGCGCGGGCGCGCACCACGCCGCCAACGTCGGGCGAAACAACGATCAGGTTATCGGTGCCATGCGCGCGCCAGACATCGGCCAGCAGCAGCGGCGAGGCATAGACGTTGTCGACCGGGATATCGAAAAATCCCTGGATCTGGTCGGCGTGCAGGTCGATCGTGAGCACGCGGTCGGCGCCGGCGGCGCCGACCAGCATAGCGGCGAGCGGCGCGGGGATAGGCACGAGC
>CADCUA010000422.1 GCA_902805755.1 uncultured Lysobacter sp. | reverse complement strand
ACTGCGCGACGCGGGCTACCAGTTCGTCATGGTGTCGAACCAGGATGGCCTTGGCACCGACGCGTATCCGCAGGCGACGTTCGACGGCCCGCACGACCTGATGATGCAGGTGCTCGAAAGCCAGGGCATCACGTTCCGCAACGTGCTGATCGACTGCAGCTGGCCGGCCGATAACGCACCGACGCGCAAGCCGAACATCGGCCTCGTCGTGCCGCTGCTGCAGGACCGCAGCATCGACTGGAATCGCTCGGCGATGGTCGGTGATCGCGAGACGGACAACGCGTTCGCGAAGAACCTCAACATCCGTGCGTTCCAGCTGCGCACCGAACAATTCGGCGGTGACTGGGACTGGGCGGGCATCGCGCACGAGCTGGTCGACGCGCCGCGCACCGCGACGGTGCAGCGAAACACGCGCGAAACCCGCATTGCCGTATCGGTGGATCTCGATCGCGCCGCCGAGCCGCAGGTGCACACGGGGTTGGGCTTCTTCGACCACATGCTGGAGCAGCTCGGCAAGCACGGCGGCTTCGCGCTCTCGCTGCGTTGCGAGGGCGACCTGCACATCGACGAGCACCACACGATCGAAGACTGCGCGCTCGCACTGGGCCAGGCGCTGCGCGAAGCGCTGGGCGACAAGCGCGGCATCGGGCGCTACGGCTTCACCCTGCCGATGGACGAAACACTGGCGAGCGCGGCGCTGGATTTCTCCGGCAGGCCGTACTTCGTGTTCGAAGGCTCGTTCGCGCGCGATCGCGTCGGCGACCTGCCGACCGAGCTGCTGCCGCACTTTTTCCGTTCGCTGTGCGAAACGTCGGGCCTGAACCTGCACCTGGCTGTGCAGGGCGACAACGATCACCACAAGGTCGAGGCGAGCTTCAAGGTCGTCGCACGCGCGCTGCGTCAGGCCCTGCGTCGCGAGGGGCGCGAGCTGCCCAGCACGAAGGGGGTGCTGTGATGGAAGTCGTGCTCATCGATGCCGGCGGCGCGAACATCGGCTCGGTGCGTTATGCACTCGAGCGGCTCGGCGCGCAGGCGCGGCTCAGCGCCGACGCGCAGGAGATCTCGACCGCCGAACGCGTGATCCTTCCGGGCGTCGGTGCGGCAGCGGCGGGCATGGCGCGCCTGCGCGAGCTGGGACTGGTGGACGTGGTGCGTGGGTTGCGCCAGCCGCTGCTCGGCATCTGCCTGGGCATGCAGTTGCTGTACGACTCGTCCGACGAGGGCGATGTCGAATGCCTCGGCATCCTGCCGGGGCGTGTTCGCAAGCTGCCGGCGGGTAACGGCATCCGCGTGCCGCATATGGGCTGGAATACGCTGGTGCCACGTCGCGAGGATGCGCTTATCGATGGCATCGCGCCGAACCGTCAGGCCTATTTCGTGCACAGCTACGCCGCGCCAGTCACCGACGACACGCTCGCGACGTCCACGCACGGCATCGAGTTCGCCGCGATCGTGCGTCGCGGTCACTGCCGCGGCGCGCAGTTCCATCCCGAGCGGTCGGCGGATGTCGGCGCACGACTGCTCGAAAACTTCCTTGGAGTGCCCGCATGAGCTGCGTGATGTATCCGGCGATCGATGTGCGCGATGGCCGCGTGGTGCGCCTGCGCCAGGGAGACTACGCGCAGGAAACGCGTTATCCCGACGATCCGATCACGGTGGCCACGCGTTATGCGCAGGCCGGCGCGCAGTGGCTGCACCTGGTCGACCTCGACGCCGCGCGGGCCGGTGGCTACACCCTGTCGCCGCTGCTGCAACGCATCCGCGCGGAAACCCCGCTCCAAGTGCAGACCGGCGGGGGCGTGCGCGACGAGCGCGACGTGGACGCGATCCTCGCCGCCGGCGCGCAGCGCGTCGTGATCGGATCGCTCGCGGTGCGCGAGCCGGAGCGCGTGATCGCGTGGCTGCAGCGCTTCGGCGCCGAGCGCATCACCGTTGCATTGGACACGCGCCAGGACGAGCCCGGCCGCTGGCTGCTTCCGACCGAAGGCTGGACGAACAGCGACGGGGCCCTGCTCACCGATCTCCTGCAGCGATATGTCGATGCAGGTCTGCAGCATCTGCTGTGCACCGACATCAACCGTGACGGCATGCTGTCGGGGCCGAATCTCGACCTCTACCGCGATCTGCTTGCGACCGCGCCGCACCTGGCGATACAGGCCTCGGGCGGGGTCCGTGACCTGCGCGACGTCATCGCAGCGCGCGACGCCGGCTGCGGTGGCGTGGTGCTGGGCAAGGCGCTGCTGGAAGGACGCATCGATCTCGAAACGCTGTTCGCGGAACCGGCGCCATGCTGAGCCGACGCATCATTCCGTGCCTGGACGTGCGCGACGGGCGCGTCGTGAAGGGCGTGCGCTTTCGCGACCACATCGACATGGGCGACATCGTCGATCTCGCGACGCGCTACCGCGACGAGGGCGCGGACGAGCTGGTGTTCTACGACATCACCGCCAGCCCGCAGGATCGCTGCGTGGACCGC
>CADCUA010000421.1 GCA_902805755.1 uncultured Lysobacter sp. | reverse complement strand
CCGGGATCGCGGCGCTGATGGCATACGTGCTGGGCGTGCTCGCCCTCTCGGGGCCGAGCTGGCGCCAGGGCGGGCAGCCGATGTGGAGCGGCGGCGTTCCGCTGGTCGTTGCGCTGGATCTTTCGAGCGCGGCAAGTGCCGGCGACCTGCCGCCGTCGCGGCTGGCCCAGGCCCGCGCAAAGCTCGCGCGGCTGATGCAACTGCGAAAGGGCGCACCGGTGGCGCTGGTGGTCTACGCGGATGATGCCTACACCGTCGCGCCGCTCACGGACGACGCCGCGAATGTCGCGCTCTTCATCGATTCGCTCTCGCCGGACGTGATGCCGGTGGACGGCCAGCGCCCCGGACGCGCGATCGAACGGTCGGTCGAACTCCTGCAGCGCGCCGGCCACCGTCAGGGCGAAATCCTCCTGCTGACCGGCGAGTTCGATGCCGGCGCGTCCTCGGCCGCCGTCGCCGCGCGCAGCGCCGGCTATCAGGTGTCCGTGCTCGGACTCGGCTCCACCCGCGGCGCGCTGTTCCGCAGCCGCGACGGCGCCGTCCGCCAAGCCCGACTCGACCCGGCCGGACTGCAGTCTTTGGCGCGCGCCGGCGGCGGACGCTTCGTCGCGGTGACGGCTGACGATGCGGACCTGCAGGCGCTCGGCGTGCTCGGCTCTGGTGATGGCGCAATGGCCACAGGCCGACAGAGCGGCGGGCGGGTCTGGCTGGACGAGGGCTACTGGCTGATCCCGCCGCTCATGGCGCTGGCGCTGCTGATGTTCCGGCGCCGCTCCGGCACGGCGCTGGTGCTGCTGTGCCTGTGCCTGCCCTGGACCCCGGCGCAGGCGCGCGACTGGTGGCAGCGCCCGGACCAGGCGGTGCACGAACAGCTGCAACGCGGCAACCAGGCCTACCGCGAGAAGCGCTACGCCGAGGCTGCTGCGCTCTACCGCTCGGGCGACACCGCCGACGCGCATTACAACCGCGGCAACGCATTGGGGCGCGCCGGGCAGTATCCGCAGGCGATCGCCGCCTACGACGAAGCGCTGCGCCGCCAGCCCGGCATGCCCGATGCGCTCGCGAACCGCCGCGCCGTCGAGGCCGCAATGAAGCGCAAGCCGCCGCCCGGTCCGCGGCAAGGCAATCCGCAGGCCGGCGCAGGCAAGTCGCCTGGGCAGAGCGGACAGGGGGGAGCGCAAAGCCGCGGTGGCCAGCCCGCGCCCGGCACGCAGGACCCGCCGCAGCGGCCCACGCCGCCACGCAGTCCCGATGCGCAATCCGAGCAGGCCCAGCGCAATGCCGATGAGGCGCAGCGCGAGCGCATGCAGCGCGCGCTTGCAAACCAGCCGCGCAGCGAAGGCGGACGCGTGACGCAACCGGCCGAAAAACCGCCGGAGACCGCCGCCCAGCGCGAGCGGCGTCTTGCGAATGAAGCGTGGCTGCGTCGCATCCCCGACGACCCCGGTGGCCTGCTGCGCGCCAAGCTGCGGCTTGAACACGAGCGCCGGCAGCGCGAAGGATTCGCACCATGACCGCGCGAGGAGTCTTCGCACTGGTGCTTGGGTGGGCGCTGCTGATGCTCTGCGAAGTCGCGGTGGCGCAGCCGCGCGCGTGGCTGGATCGTGGACGCATCGCGCTGACGGAAACCGTCACGCTGCGCATCGAGTCCACCACTGCGGGCGAGCCCGACTACACGCCCCTGCAGCGGGATTTCAACGTCAGCGGGCACACCAGCCAACGCCGCTTCGAACTGGTCAACGGCGAAGCCCGCATGCGGAATCTGTACGCGGTGTCGCTGCAACCGCGGCGCCAGGGCCCGCAACAGATTCCCGCGATCGCGGTGGCGGGCGCGCGCACCGCGCCGATCCCGCTGCTCGTAACCGCCGGCGTGCCGCAGGTGCCCGCGCGCGCCGGCGACGAGGTCTTCATCGAAAGCCAGGCCGACGACACCGACCCCTACGTGCAGCAGTCGGTCGGGTGGGTGGTGCGCCTGTATTCGGCGGTGCCGCTGGTGTCCGGCCAGCTTGACCAGCCGGCGCCGCAGGGCGCCTCGCTGCAGCGCGTGGGCGAGGATGCGCAGTACCTGCGGCAGATCGGCAACCGGCGTTATTCGGTGGTCGAGCGGCGCTTCCTGCTCGTGCCCGAGCGCAGCGGCGTGCTCACCATGCCGCCGGCATTGTTCGAAGGGCGGGGCACGATCGGCTTCTTCGACTCACTGTTCAACCGCGACGGCTCCCTGCGCGCACGCGCAGCGCCGCGTTTCCTGCAGGTGCGCGCGATGCCGGCGAACGCACCGCAGCCCTGGTTGCCGCTGCGCGGTTTGCAGTTGCGCTATCGCGAAGTCCCGCGCCAGCTCAAGGCCGGCATCGCTGCGACGCTGGAGGTGGAGCTTTCCGCCGACGGCGCCACCGCCGCGCAATTGCCGGAACTGACGCTGCCGGCGATCGACGGCGTGCAGGTCCTCGCCGAACCGCCAGCCACGGACGAGAGCTTCGTCGACGGCCGGCCGAAGGCTCGCCTGGTGCGGCGTTATTCACTGGTCCCGGGCGCCGCCGGCGCGGCGCGGCTGCCGTCCCTGCAACTGCCGTGGTTCGACGTGCAGGCCGGTCGTGCCCGCGTCGCCACGCTGCCGCCGCTGGACTGGCAGGTGCAGCCGGGGCGCGTCAACGTGCCGCTGGGCCCAGGCGACGACGCAGCCTTGGAGCCCGCGTCCGGCGCGGTCGCCGACGCTGAAGGCAGCGGGCGACGAACCTGGACGCTGTTCGCGCTCGCTCTCGCCGGCGCTGCACTCGCAGCGTTTGCGTGGAAGCAGCGCAGTCGGCTTACGCAGCCACCCGCAACCATCGCCACGCCCGGCCCGGCCGACATGCGTGCGCCCCCATCCGCGCCGCCGCGCCGCGCCGATCTGCTGCGCCTGATCGACACCGCCGAACTGCGCGAGGTCGAACACGCATTGCTTACGACCGTGCAGCCGGTCGCGCAGGATCTGGCCGACCTCGCGTCGCGAGCCGACGACCCGCTGCGGCGCGAAGCGATCGAGGCGCTGCAGAACGCGCGTTGGGGTGGCGGTGACAGCGCCGATGCGCGCGGCAAATTGCGAGCCGCGTTTTCCCGGCCTGCAATGTCAGCGCGTTCGCCGCGTGCGGCGCCCGGCCCGCTGCCGCCGCTGTATCCCGATGCGCCGGATTAGGACTGCCGGCGCACGCGCGCGCGTTTGCTAAGCTCGCGGTCATTCAAGCGCGGAGCTTCCATGACCGATACGACGATCGCCGCGGGCCGCAAAGAGCGCCTGCCGCTGCACTGGAAAATGGCGATCGGCTTCGTCGCGGGTCTGCTCCTTGGGTTGGTGGCGTACTACACGTCGGGCAGTGATGCGGCCTGGGTGCAATGGCTGACGACGTATGTCACGCAGCCGCTGGGGCAGCTGTTCCTGCGCCTGATCTTCATGCTGGTGATTCCGCTGCTGTTCTCCGCGCTTGTCATCGGCGTGGCCGAGATGGGCGACGTGCGTTTGCTGGGGCGCGTCGGCTGGAAGACGCTGGCGTACACCGTCATCGTGTCCGGCATCGCCGTGCTGATCGGGCTGGTACTGGTGAACTGGCTGCAGCCGGGCGCGGGCGTGGATCCGGTGCTTGCGCAGCAGATGCTCGCCGAGGGCTCCGAACGCGCGAGCGCGATCGTCAGCAGCTCCGCCACGCAGCCGCGCGGGCTGGACATGCTGCTCGGCATCGTGCCCGACAACATCGTCAAGGCCGCGGCCGACAACACGATCCTGGCGGTGATGTTCTTCGCGCTGATGCTGGGCATCGGCATCGTGCTGACGCGTTCGCCGGCAAGCGATTCGCTCAAGCGCGGCATCGAGGGCCTGTTCGAGGTCTCGATGACGCTGATCGGGCTCGTCATTCGCCTCGCGCCGTACGCGGTGTTCTGCTTCATGTTCAACCTCGCCGCGCTGTTCGGCTGGGACCTGCTCGCGCGCCTGGGTGCCTATGTCGGCGTGGTCGTGCTCGCGCTCGCGATCCACATGTTCGTGGTGTATTCGCTGGCGCTGAAGTTCGTGGCCGGGCGTTCGCCGGTGCGTTTCTTCCGCGACATCCAGGAAGCGATGCTGATGGCGTTCTCGACCGCGTCGAGCAATGCCACGCTGCCGACCGCGCTGCGCGTCGCCGACGAGAAACTCGGCCTGCCGCGGCGCGTGTCGCGCTTCGTGCTCACCGTGGGCGCGACCGCGAACCAGAACGGCACCGCACTGTTCGAAGGCGTCACGGTGCTGTTTCTCGCGCAGTTCTTCGGCGTCGAGCTTTCGCTGGGCCAGCAGGCAACGGTGATGTTCGTCTGCATCCTCGGCGGCATCGGCACCGCGGGCGTGCCGGCCGGCTCGCTGCCGGTGGTCGCGCTGATCTGCGGCATGGTCGGCGTGCCGCCGGAAGGCATCGGCCTGATCCTGGGTGTCGACCGCTTCCTC
Source organism: uncultured Lysobacter sp. (assembly GCA_902805755.1). Classification (GTDB taxonomy): domain Bacteria; phylum Pseudomonadota; class Gammaproteobacteria; order Xanthomonadales; family Xanthomonadaceae; genus Cognatilysobacter. Next base: position 2,558 of record CADCUA010000421.1, on the reverse strand, counting down.
GACATGTGCCGCACCACGCTCAACGTGACCGGCGATCTCGCCGCTGCAGTGGTCGTGTCACGCGGGGAGACCGATGCGATGCCGGCCCCGGAACCCGCGGAAGCCATGCAACGGCTTTGACCGGTTGAACGGTTAGACGCCGGCGGAGGCTTCAGGGAAACCGACGCAACCGGTTATGGCGATGTGGCGCTTTGGGGTATGGCCGTCGGTGCCGGCCACCCGTTGCCACGCCAGCCGTGAGCGTCGACGGCATGCGCCCGATCGTGCGGTTGGCACCATCGGCAGTTCGCCATTGCAACCGGGCGCCGCACTGCGGCAACCGCGTCGCTGTCGCTGCGCCAGGCCGCATCGAAGCCGGCGCGACCGGGATGGGGGTTCCCGGGTTGCCGCGACACCGTGGGCGGGGAATGGGAGAATGCGCGTCCCGTCGGCTGGGCACCCGCCGCGGGCCGCCCTCCGCTCCCAGACGACCCCATGACGACGCCTGATTCCAAGCAGCCCGCTCGCCGCGACCTCGCCAACGCGATCCGCATCCTCGCCATCGATGCCGTGCAGGCCGCGAACTCCGGCCACCCCGGCATGCCGATGGGCATGGCCGACATCGCCGAAGTGCTCTGGAACGACTACCTCAGGCACAACCCCGACAACCCGGGCTGGGCGAACCGCGACCGCTTCCTGCTGTCGAACGGCCACGGCTCGATGCTGCAGTACGCGCTGCTGCACCTGTCCGGCTACGACCTGTCGATCGACGACCTGCGCAACTTCCGCCAGCTCGAAAGCAAGACCCCGGGCCATCCCGAGAACTTCATGACGCCCGGCGTGGAAACCACGACCGGTCCGCTCGGCCAGGGCTTCGCGAACGCGGTCGGCATGGCGCTCGCCGAGAAGCTGCTCGCGCAGCGCTTCAACCGCGACGGCTTCGAGCTCATCGACCACCGCACCTGGGTGTTCATGGGCGACGGCTGCCTGATGGAAGGCATCTCGCACGAAGCCGCCTCGCTCGCCGGCACCTGGGGCCTGGGCAAGCTGGTCGCGTTCTGGGACGACAACAAGATCTCGATCGACGGCAACACCGACGGCTGGTTCACCGACGACACCCCGAAGCGCTTCGAAGCCTACGGCTGGAACGTCGTGCGCGGCGTCGACGGCCATGACGCGGATTCGATCAAGGCCGGCATCGACCAGGCGATGGCCAGCACCGACAGGCCCACGCTGATCTGCTGCCGCACGACGATCGGTTTCGGCTCACCCGCGAAGGCCGGCAAGGAATCCAGCCACGGCGCGCCGCTGGGCAAGGACGAGATCCTCGCCACGCGCCAGGCGCTGGGCTGGACGCATGGCGATTTCGAGATCCCGTCGCACATCGCCACCGCCTGGCGCGCGAACGAGGTCGGCGCGATGCGCGAGCAGCAGTGGAACGAGCTGTTCGCGCGTTACAGCGCGCAGTTCCCGGAGCAGGCCGCCGAACTCATGCGTCGCCTGCGCGCAGAGCTGCCGGAAGGCTTCCTCGATGCGGCCGATGCCTACATCGCGAAGCTGCAGGCCGACGGCCCGGTCGTTGCCTCGCGCAAGGCCTCGCAGATGGCGATCGAAGCGTTCGCGCCGCTGCTGCCCGAACTCGTCGGCGGTTCGGCCGACCTCGCGCATTCGAACCTCACGCTGTGGAAGGGCAGCAAGTCGGTCGCGTCGGACGACCCGAACGCGAACTACATCTATTACGGCGTGCGCGAATTCGCGATGACCGCGATCAACAACGGTCTCGAACTGCACGGCGGTTTCATTCCGTACGACGCCACGTTCCTGGTGTTCAGCGACTACGCGCGCAACGGCGTGCGCATGAGCGCACTGATGGGCGCGCACGCGATCCACGTCTATACGCACGATTCCATCGGCCTGGGCGAGGACGGCCCGACGCACCAGCCGATCGAGCACCTCGCATCCTTGCGCTACATCCCCGAGAACGACGTGTGGCGCCCGTGCGACGCGGTCGAATCGGCGGTCGCGTGGAAGCAGGCGATCGTGCGCAACAGCGGCCCGAGCTGCCTGGTGTTCTCGCGCCAGAACCTGCCGCACCAGCCGCGCAGCGAACAGCAGCTCAAAGACATCGCACGCGGCGGCTATGTGCTGCGCGACGGCGGCGCGAGCCCGCGCATCATCCTGATCGCGACGGGCTCGGAAGTCGGCCTCGCGACGCAAGCGGCCGAGCAACTAGGCGATGACGTACGCGTCGTATCGATGCCGTCCACCGATGTGTTCGATCGCCAGGACGCCGCGTACCGCGAATCCGTGCTGCCGCGCGACGTGCGCCGCCGCGTCGCGATCGAAGCGGGCGTCACCGGCTTCTGGCACAAGTACGTCGGCCTGGACGGCGTCGTGATCGGCATCGATTCGTTCGGCGCCAGCGCACCGGCGGAGAAGCTGTTCCCGCATTTCGGCTTCACCGTCGAGCGCGTGGTCGAGGCAGCGAACGCGCTGGGCTGAGCGGCGCGGATTGCGTGATCGGAAGGCGGCTTCGGCCGCCTTTCTTTTTGGCGGGGCGTCTTGTCGCTGTGGCCATC
>CADCUA010000420.1 GCA_902805755.1 uncultured Lysobacter sp. | reverse complement strand
GACGACGGCTACCTGCGCGAGCCGCTGGATGCGATCGCCGCGTCGCTGCGGCCGGACACCGACGCCGGCGAGGACGAACTGCTTACCGTCCTGCACCAGATCCAGCGCTTCGACCCGGTCGGCGTCGGCGCGCAGTCGCTGGGCGAGTGCCTGTGCCTTCAGCTCGATGCATTGCTTGACGACACGCCGGGCAAGGCGCTCGCCTGCACGATCGCGAAAGGCCCGCTCGAGCGTCTGCCGAAGATCGGCATCGCCGGCATTGCCGCCGAACTCAGACAGCCGGCCAGCGACGTCGACATCGCCGTGCAACTGCTGCGCACGCTGGACCCGCGTCCCGGTGCACAGATCGGCGGCATCCCCAGCGACACCTATGTCGCGCCGGACGTCGTGATCTGGCGCCAGCACGGCGTTTGGCGCGTCGCGCTCGCCGACAACATGCGCCCGCGCGTGGGCATCCATCGTGGCTACGAAAGCATGATCCGCAGCGCCAGCAGCGCGGACGCGAGCTATCTGCGCGGGCACCTGCAGGAGGCGCGCTGGTTGCTGAAAAGCCTGGAAGCGCGCGGCGATACGTTGCTGAAGGTCGCGCGCTGCCTGCTCAAGCAGCAGGCGGCCTTCCTCGAGTTCGGCGAGAGCGCGCTGCGCCCGCTGACCCTGCGCGAGGTCGCGGCCGAAGTGGGCCTGCATGAATCGACGGTGTCGCGTGCGATCGCGCGCAAGTACGCGCGCACCCCGCGCGGCACGATCCCGTTGCGCGCGTTCTTCGCCTCCGGCATCGACACCGGTACCGGTGGCGAAGCATCGAGCACGGCGATCCAGTCCATGCTGCGCCAGCTCATCGAACAGGAGAATCCGCGCAAACCGCTCTCGGATGCGCGCCTGGCCGAGACGCTGAAGAGCACCGGCGTACCGGTGGCGCGCCGCACCGTCGCGAAGTATCGCGAGGCGATGGGAATTCCCTCCTCGCAGGAACGCGTGCGCATGGGCTGAGGCTGCCGGCAGCTTCCGTCCCGGGCCTACTGATATCTGTGCAAGGCGGTGCTGCGTGCATCCGACGATGCGGCAAATGAACGAATGACACGCCGCGCTCGTTCCGTGTTGCGCGGCCCATTACACGCGTGACCCTGCAAACTCCGCTCTGCACACGGCCCGCGTCCTGCCGGTGCGATATGCTGGCGTCCCGGTGATGTCTGGAGTTTGCGATGCGAATCGAAATCCACGGTCAGCAGATCGAAGTGACGCCTGCTCTCGACGCCTACGTCAACGCCAAGCTCGTACGCCTGCAGCGCCATTTCGAACAACCGTTCGTGGAGTTCCGCATCGCGCTCGTCATGGACAGCGGGCAGCAGCGTGCCGAAGGCACCGTCAACGTCGCCCATCGCACCCTCCACGCCGATGCGACCGGCGCGGACATGTATGCCGCGATCGACCTGCTTGCCGACAAGCTCGACCGCCTGCTGGTCAAGCACAAGGAAAAACTGGCCGACCACCATCGCGGCGAAAGCCTGGCCCGCAGCGGCGAGTTCGACTGATCCACGACGGCGGAACCGACGTATGCCTTTGCGGGACCTGCTGGGCGCCGAGCGCGTCGCCATCATCGCCCGGCCATTCGACTGCGGCAGCGTGCTCGATGCCGCAGCCGACCTGCTCGCCGACGGCGATGCGTCCATGGCCCGCGCGATCGGCGCGAGCCTGCGCGCGCGCGAGCAGCTGGCGAGTACCGCGATCGGCCACGGCGTCGCGATCCCCCACTGTCGCATTGCATCGCTGGACGAAAGTCGAGGCGCGTTCCTGCGCTTGGGCGAGCCGGTGGCGTTCGGCGCGCTGGACGGTACGCCGGTCGACCTCGTGCTTGCACTCGCAGTCCCCGAACATTACGTGCAGCAGCATCTGCATCAGCTCGCCGAACTGGCTGAGCACTTCGCCGATGCCGGTTTCCGCGATCGTCTGCGCGAAGCGACTGACGTAGGGTCGCTGCGTGAGGCCCTGCTGGAAGCGCGCGTCTCGCAGGCGAGCACGCCATGACCCATTGCGCACGCGTCACCGCCGCCGATCTTTTCGAGCAGCAGCGCGAAGCACTGGACCTGCGATGGCTTGCGGGGTCGGGCAAGGACGGCCGTTTTCTCGAGGCGGTGGAAACCGTCGCGCGCCGCCCGTCGCTCGCCGGCTATCTCAATACGATCTACCCGAACAAGGTGCAGATCCTCGGCACCGAGGAACTGGCGTGGATGGACGGGCTGGATTCGCGCCTGCGCTGGGAGACGATCGAGAAGATCATGCAGTTCCGGCCACTTGCGCTGGTGATCAGCAAGGGCCAGCGCGCACCGGAAGACCTGCTGATCGCGGCCGAGGAAACGCAGACACCGCTTTGGGTATCGCCGCGCCGCGGGCACGAGCTGTTCAACCATCTGCAGTACCACCTCGCACGCAAGCTCGCGCCGCGCATCACGATGCACGGCGTGTTCATGGAGATCTATTCGATCGGCGTGCTGATCACCGGCGAGTCGGGCTCCGGCAAGAGCGAGCTCGCGCTCGAACTGGTCACGCGCGGCCACCGGCTCGTCGCCGATGACGCACCCGAGTTCACCCAGATCGCGCCGGACGTGCTCGATGGCACCTGCCCCGAGCTGCTGCAGGACATGCTCGAAGTGCGGGGCCTCGGAGTATTGAACGTGCGCCAGATGTTCGGCGACACCGCCGTGAAGCGGAACAAATACCTGCGCCTGATCGTGCACCTGAGCACGCCGCAACTGGAGCCGCCACCCGGCTCGAACGGGCTGGAGCGCATCACCGGCGACCTCGGCTCGCGTCGCGTGCTGGACCTCGACGTGCCTGCGATCACCCTGCCCGTCATGCCCGGACGCAACCTCGCGGTGCTGACCGAAGCGGCGACGCGCGCCCATATCCTGCGCGCGAAAGGCGTCGACCCGGCGATGGCGTTCCTAGCGCGCCACAGCCAATTCCTGGAGCGCGGCGAGTCATGAACACGCCTTCCCTGCCCACCCTCGTCATCGTCAGCGGCATGTCCGGCTCGGGCAAGTCGGTCGCACTGAAGACGTTCGAAGACATCGGCTTTTACTGCGTCGACAACCTGCCGGCCGAACTGCTGCCGCAATTCGTGCAGACGGTCCGCGCCGAAGACGGCGCACCCGCGAAGCTCGCGGTCGGGATCGACGTGCGCAACCGCCGCGACCTCGGCCATCTGCCCGAGTGGCTTTCCGCCGTGGGCGCGCTGGGCTTCGATCCGCGCATGGTGTTTTTCGAAACCAGCGACGAGATGCTGCTCAAGCGCTATGCCGATACGCGCCGCCGGCATCCGCTCAGTCGCCTGGGACTTTCGCTGGCCGACGCGATCTCACTGGAGCGGCAGGTACTCAAGGCGATGCGGCAGGTCGCCGACTCGGTGATCGACACCAGCGCGATGAACGTGCACCAGTTGCGCCGGCATGTCATCCGCGAATTCGCGCTGGGCGGCGATGCGGGCATGTCGCTGCTGTTCGAATCGTTCGCCTACCGCCATGGCGTGCCGCCGGATGCGGATTTCGTGTTCGATGCGCGCGGCCTGCCGAATCCCCACTGGAACGCGACGCTGCGCCCGTTGTCCGGACGCGATGTGGGCGTGCGCGACTTCCTCGACGCCGACGCCGACGTGCAACTGTTCTTCCGCCAGGTCAACGAATTCCTCGTCACCTGGCTGCCGCGCATGCAGTCCGACACCACGCGCAGCTACGTGACCGTCGCGATCGGCTGCAGCGGCGGCCGCCACCGTTCGGTCTACCTCGCGGAAAAACTCGCCGCCAATGCGCGCGAGAAGGGCTGGAACGAAGTGGCCGTGCACCACCGCGAACTGGACTGACCGGCCGCCACGCTCGGGTCACCGTTGCACGTTCCGCCGCATGCGGCCTTCCGGGGTGTCACGATCGTCTGGTAACGTCCGGGCATGGCCATCGGCATCCTGCTCATCACCCACGAAGGCGTCGGCACCGCATTGCACGCGGTGGCGTCGCGGCTCATGCGCCCGTTGCCGCTCCCGGTCGAAGTGTTCGAAGTCGCATTCGATGCAGACCTCGATGCACTGCTGCCGAAGGCCAGCATGGCACTTCGAAAACTGGACACCGGCGATGGCGTTCTCGTACTGACCGACCTGTACGGCGCGTCACCGAGCAACCTTGCGGCACGCCTCGCGCGCCTGGGCACGCCGGCACGGCGCGTCTCGGCGCTCAGCCTGCCGATGCTGTTGCGGGTGATGAACTACGCCGACACGCCGTTGGACGAACTCGCGATGATCGCTGCAGGCGGCGGACGCAGCGGCGTGATCCTCGATGACGCCTGAGCACATGACGCCCGACGCGGGCATGGAGACTGGAAGGACCGTGGAATGATCGAACGCGAGCTCACCGTAACGAACCGCCTGGGCCTGCATGCGCGCGCCACGGCCAAGCTCGTGCAACTGCTGTCGGGCTATCGCTGCAATGCGACGCTCATTGCCAAGGGCCGGGAAATCAACGCCAAGAGCATCATGGGCGTGATGCTGCTCGCCGCCGGTCAGGGCACGCAGCTCAAGCTGCGCGTGGACGGTGATGACGAACAGGCCGCTGCGGATGCGGTGACGGACCTGTTCGACCGTCGCTTCGACGAGGACAGCTGAGCGCATGCGGCAGGTGTTCCACGGGCACGGCGCGGCGCGCGGAAGCGCTCTTGGTCGTGCGCGCGTGCGCCTGCCAGCGACGTTCGACATCACCGAGGAGCACATCGCGGCCGATGCCGTCGAGGTCGAACTCGATCGCCTGCATGCGGCCATCGACAGCGTGCGCAGCGAGATGCACGCCTTGCGCGTGCGGCTGCATGGCGCGCTCGCGCACGAGGTCGGCGAGTTCCTCGACCTGCACGCGCTGCTGCTGGACGATCCGGAACTGCTGCAGGGCCTGGACGACCTGATCCGCGCCGGCCACTACACCGCCGATTACGCACTGAAGCTGCAACGCGACCGCATCGCGGCGGTGTTCCAGGCGATGGACGACGCGTACTTCCGCAGCCGCGTGGAAGACATCGACCAGGTCATCGGCCGTGTGCGCGCGGCCCTGCACCGGCACGATGCCGGCGCGGAGGGACGCGCCGGCGACATCCTCGTGTGCGAGACCGTCGCCCCCGCGGAACTCGCGCAGCTGCAGGCTCAGGGCGTGATGGCGATCGTCGCCACCGGCGGCAGCCCGCTCTCGCACAGCGCGATCCTCGCGCGCAGCCTGCACCTGCCGTTCGTCGTCGGCGCCTCGCATGCGCTGCAGCGCATCAACGATGGCGACGTGCTGAGCGTGGATGGCAGCACCGGCATGGTCGTGCGCGACCCCGACGCGGCCGACCTGCGCGATCACCGCGCCCGCGCGCGTGAACAGGCGCGCGAGCGCCGGCAACTCAATCGCCTGCGCCGCGAGCCCTCGCGCACGACCGATGGCGTCGACATCAAGCTGTATGCGAACGCCGAGTCCCGCGAGGACGTTGCCGAAGCGCATGCGCTCGGCGCGGCCGGTGTCGGCCTGTACCGCACCGAGTTCCTGTTCCTGCAGCGCAATGAACTGCCGGACGAGGACGAGCAGTTCCGCGTCTACCGCGACGTGGTGCTGGGCATGACCGGCCGTGCGGTCACGATCCGCACGCTGGATCTGGGCGCGGACAAGGCCGACCGCAGCGGCCTCGCGCTTCGCCATGAACCGAACCCCGCACTCGGCCTGCGCGGCGTGCGCCTCTCGCTCGCGCGCGAAGGCCTGCTCGAGACGCAGCTGCGTGCGCTCGTGCGCGCGTCCGGCTACGGCCCGGTTCGCATCCTGGTGCCGATGGTGTGCTCGCGCGAGGAAGTCCGCACGGTGCGCGCGAGCCTCAAGCGCGTGGTGTCGCAACTGCGCCGCGAAGGCCACGAAATTGCCGATCACGTCCCGCTGGGCACGATGATCGAAGTGCCGGCTGCTGCGCTGGCACTGCGCGGCTTCATCGACGAGGTCGATTTCCTGTCCATCGGCACGAACGATCTGGTGCAGTACCTGCTTGCCGCCGATCGCAACAACGAGGCATTGGGCGAGCTGTATTCACCACTGCATCCCGCGGTGCTGCGCCTGATCCGCGACGTCATCCGCCTGGGCCAGGCCCGTGGCAAACCGGTCGCGGTGTGCGGCGAGATGGCCGGCGATCCGATCTTCACCCCGCTGCTGCTCGCGCTCGGCCTGGCCGAATTCAGCCTGCACCCGGGTACGCTGCTCGAAGTCCGCCGCAAGATCCGTCATTGCAGCCTTGTCGCCATGCGCAAGGCCGCTCCCGCACTGCTGCGTGCCCGCGACCGCGCATCGATCCTGGCATGGATGCGCACGCACGATTGCGCGGTGGATGGCTGAGGCTTTTGTGCGCACGGCGGCTTTCGCGGCCTTGCGCATGGCAACGGCATCCATCCACACGCGGACGTGATCGCTGGATCCGATTCGCATGCGCGCGCTGTGCCGGGTCCGTCAACGCTGCAGCCTGTGATGCATCGGCGCGAACCCCTGTGATGCATCGGCGCGAACCTATGCCGCATTAACGCGCATCGGATCTGTCCAAGCTCCGCCGCACCGGGCGATAATCGCGCCATGACCGCATGACCCCAGGTCGCACGCAGGCCTGACGCAGGCCGGGTGCGGCTCTCGCAGTACAGGAGCGCCGCATGGCCGAAGCCGTCCGCCACGACAAGACCGCACGCCAGCTGCGCCTGCTCTCCGACGCACTGGACAGCGGCCGCCTCGGGCCCGTGCGCCGGCTCGTCAATTCGCTATCGCCCGCCGAGATCGGCAACCTGCTCGAATCGCTGCCGCCGGGCAAGCGCGAAGTCGTGTGGGGCCTGGTCGACCCCGAGGACGACGGCGAGGTGCTGCTGCACGTCGGCGATGAAGTGCGCGAAAGCCTGCTTGCGGACATGGATCCGGACGAGATCGTCGCGGCCGTCGAGGACCTCGACATCGATGACCTCGCCGACCTCGTCGAGGATCTGC
>CADCUA010000419.1 GCA_902805755.1 uncultured Lysobacter sp. | reverse complement strand
GCCGGCGTTCGCAACGATGTTCGCTGCCGTCGCCACGGCATCGCCGCTGACGAACAGCTGGCCCTGGATGTAGACCAGCCGGATCGGAGCGACCAGTACGAGCAGTAGATACAGCAGCCCCGCGATGCGTGCGTCGTGCTTGATCGTGTTCATGTGCCCTGCCCGGTTTTGCGCCGAGGCTACGGCGTCCGCAGCCCGCCCTCATGTGCCAATCGGCAGGAGGCCTGCCCTCGCATGAATCGAGCGCAGTAGCCACACGACTGCGCTGCCTCCAGGCGGGTCGTTCGTTCGTATCTCAAAGCTCTCCCACGCACAGGCGCCCGCGTTGATGAGCAGTTTGTCGGTCAGGCGTGTCCCGCTGCGCTCGAGCTTGGCGCAGACGTCCGCCACCTGCGGTGGAGCAACGGCATCGCACGGCTTGAGACCGCTGACCGCCAGGATCGGGTTCCAGCAGTCCGCGGAGGCGGAATGAGCGAGCGGCTGATCGAGAAACTGTCGATTCTTGCGGACGCCGCGAAGTACGACGCGTCCTGCGCGTCGAGCGGAGCCATCAAGCGCAACTCGCTGGGCACCGGCGGCATTGGTAGCACCGAAGGCATGGGCATCTGCCATTCGTACACGCCCGACGGGCGCTGCGTGTCGCTGCTCAAGATCCTGCTGACCAACTTCTGCGTCTACGACTGCGCGTACTGCATCAACCGGCGCAGCAGCGACGTGCGCCGCGCGCGCTTCACGCCGCAGGAAGTGGTGAAGCTGACGCTCGACTTCTACCGCCGCAATTACATCGAGGGCCTGTTCCTTTGCAGCGGCATCGTCCGGAACGGCGACTACACGATGGAGCAGCTGGTCGAAGTCGCGCGCTCGTTGCGCGAGGATCACGACTTCCGCGGCTACATCCACCTCAAGACGATCCCCGAGGCTTCGCCCGAACTGCTCGCCCAGGCAGGCCGCTATGCAGACCGCCTCAGCATCAACATCGAACTGCCTACGGAAGTCGCGCTGACCACGCTGGCACCGGAGAAATCCGCCAGCAGCATCCGCGGTGCGATGGGTCAGCTGCGCTGGCGCATCGAGGAAGCGAAGGAAGACCGCGCCAACGCGCCATCGCGCGCGCCCGCATTCGCCACCAGCCAGAGCACGCAGATGATCGTGGGAGCCGACGGCGCGGACGACCGCGCGATCCTCGACACCAGCGCGAACCTCTACGGCAACTACCGGCTGCGTCGCGTGTACTACTCGGCCTTCAGTCCCATCCCGGACGCGTCGATCGCGTTGCCATCGAAGGCCCCGCCGCTCGTTCGCGAGCACCGCCTGTACCAGGCCGACTGGCTGATGCGCTTCTACGGCTTCGAAGTGGGCGAGATCGCGCCGCAGGAAGCGGGCGGCATGCTCGATCTCGACATCGATCCGAAAACAGCGTGGGCGCTGCGCAATCCCGAAGCGTTCCCGATCGACATCAACACCGCGCCGAAGGAACGCCTGCTGCGCGTGCCGGGGCTTGGCATGAAGACCGTCAAGCGCCTGCTGACCTCGCGCCGCTTCGCGCGGCTGCGGCTTGACGACCTGGCCCGGCTTGGCGCGAGCCTTCGCAAGGTCATGCCCTGGGTGCAGACCGTCGATCATCACCCACGCAGCCTGCTGGACCGTCCGGACCAGTTGCGCGCGCGCCTTGCGCCCCCGCCCGTGCAGCCCTCGTTGTTCTGACGATGTGGCGCGCGACGGTAGACCCGCCGTGGGATCTGGATGCGTGGCGCATGCAGGCGCGCACGGCGCTCACCGCAGGCATCGAACCGGATGCGCTCGACTGGAGCACTGCGCGCGGCGGCCTGCTCGCTGCTCGCCCCGTCGAAGAGGCACCCGCGATTCGCGAGGCCCCGCGCGTAGGCCGCACATTTATCGACCTGGCCCGACATGTGCTCGCGCATCGGGACACCGGCCGCCACGCGCTTCTGTACCGGCTGCTGTGGCGCATCGCCGAAGGCGAGCGCAACCTGCTGGATTTCGCCGCCGATCCCGACGTGCGCCGCGCGCAGCAACTCGAAAAAGCGGTCACGCGCGACGCGCACAAGGCGAAGGCGTTCGTGCGCTTTCGCGAAGTGCCGGGCGAAGAGAACACGTTTATCGCCTGGTACGAGCCCGATCATTTCATCGTCGATCTGGTCGCGCCGTTCTTCATGCGTCGCTTCGCGGGCATGCGGTGGGCCATCGTCACGCCCGAACGCAGCGCAACATGGGACGGCCGGACACTGACCCTCGGCCCGGGCGGCTCACGCGCCGACGTGCCACAGTCGGACGCGGGCGAAGCCCTGTGGCGCCGTTACTACGCGAGCATCTTCAATCCCGCGCGGCTCAACCCGAAGGCGATGCGTGCCGAGATGCCCGAGCGTTTCTGGAAGCATCTGCCCGAAGCGCAGGAAGTCCCTCGACTGATGCGCGAAGCCGGCGAACGCGTACATGCCATGGTCGAACAGGCGCCGCAGCCCTCGCGCA
>CADCUA010000418.1 GCA_902805755.1 uncultured Lysobacter sp. | reverse complement strand
GGTGCGCTGGGGACGCCTGGCAGCGGTTGCGACGGGGCTCGAAGAACAGGATCAGGTCCGGGTGGAGTTCGTTCCGAACTCGGGCAAGTCGCTGTCGTTCGTGGTTCGGGACGGTAACGTCGACGCCATTGCTTTCGCGCACGCAAGGTTCGAGAAGTCGCAGTAACGCCGCTGGCTACTCGCGCGGATCCAACGACCGGCTGCGACACGCTGCAGCCCTTGGATCCGTATCTGCCCGGGATCAACCGGCCGCCGCGGCCAGGCCGCTGACCACGCCCAGCGACGCATTGCCGTGCACAAGCTCGGCTTCCGGGAACGCGGATCGAACCGCGCCCTGCACATAGGGCGCGCGTGACATGCCGCCGGTGAGAAACACCGTGTCGGGCAGTCGGTCCAGCCGCGCGCGCACGTCGTTCAGCAACGTCGAAAACGCCCGTAGATACGGCTCGGCGGCCAGCGTCAGGTCATCGACGCTCGATGAGGTACGCAGCCCGGGCTCGATGTAAGCGAGCTCGGTCTCATGCCCGGGCTGGCTGCTCAAGGCGACTTTCGCGTCCTCCACCGCACGCTGCAGCCTCACCGTGTTGCCCGGTTCCTGCAGCCGGATCAGGCGCTCACCGTAGGGCGCGGGAACATCCTGGAAGCTGGTGCGGCTGCGGAACGCATGCTGCCGCTGGAGATCGTGGACCGCCGCTGCCTCGTAGTAATGGTGCACGGGGGTGCGGGTGTGATCCTTGCCGAACAGCGGCATGAAGCGCCGCATGCTCAACCCGAGGTCCACATCGGTACCGCCCTGCGGGATGCCCCATGCGCCGCGGATCGCCGGTGCGGCACCGGCGCCGCCCACGTCGGCGGATGCGATGTCCGTCGTGCCGCCGCCGATGTCGACGACGAGCGTGCGCTGCATCGTCGCAAGTTCGCGGTGATAGCCGAATGCCGCGGCCGCCGGCTCTTCCAGGAACGTGACCTCGTCGAAGCCCGCGCCGCGTGCGGCTTCGGTCAGCAATTCGATCGCCTGTTGCCCACCGGCGGCGCCCATCGAGCTGCGGAACTCCACCGGGCGACCGAGCACCGCGTGCCTTACGGTCGTGCCGAACTGCTCGGACGCCGTCATGCGGATGTGTTCGAGGATATGCAGCGCGATACCGACGAGAACATCGCGCGCGGCTCCGTGGAGCTTGTAGCCGAGCATCGATTTCGGCGAGACCACCAGATGCCCCTCGCCTTCCTCGAGATAGGCGTCGATCGCAGCATCGCCATAGACCGCATCGTGCAACTGCGCGACCGTCTGGCTTGCGCGCGCGATTTCAGCCTCCAGCCAGTGCCTGCGCACGACGAGCAACGCATCGCGCCGCAGTTGTGCCTCAGAGCGCGGCACAAACGCCGGGCCGGACCCGCCCGCCGCACTGTGAAGCTCGCGCGCACGCGCCGCCGCTCGCGCCTGGTCCGCGCGGCTGGCGCGAACCAGCGCATCGACCTCGGCCTCGAGCGCGGGCGTGAGCTCGAACTTCGCCGGATCGGGCAGCGCCTGCGGGAAATACGCCGTCGTGCGGAACTGCTGCTCGCTGCCGAAGCGCACAAGCTCCAGACGCCCGTCGACTACCGCGCCGGCCGCCGAGTAGCTGGTACCAAAGTCGATGCCGATTCGCACTGGTGAACGCCGATGCCGGGGCCGCGCATTCTAGGGGTTTGGCAGGCTCGGGGGCGCTATCCGCGAGTCGATCTGAAGCTCGAGCGTTCGCGCCGCGTCGGGCTGTTTCCTGTCGTCGCGCCCGGTGGCCCTGTCACTGTCGAATTGCAGGGTGATCCGCGCTTGAACCATGGCGCCGCTACGAAAGCCGCTCGCGCCTAACCACGCCAGTTCGCGTGCGTGCGCCAGAACTCGACGCTGCGACAGTACGCCGCGCGGTCCAGCGGGACGCCGGAGCCGCCCTCCTCCACGCCCAGCGCGTTGCGCATCATCGTGACCGGCGCCATCGGTGTCTCTTCCGGCTCGGCCGTGTACATGCAGCCCACCACGCCCCAGTCGGCCCTGATGATCGTGCCCTCCTTGGCCAGTTGTTCGCGGCTGTAGAGGATCACGATGAGGTAGTCCGCGACCGGCGGTTCCACACCTTCAAACCAGCGCACGAGCACGGGCAGCTCAGCCTTCGTGCGGGCTTCGTAATCCGAGCGCAGCAGATGGCGGTTGCCGTCGGTGATCGGCACCGTGAGGCAGCGTGTCGAGGTCCAGTTGCGGTGCACGTGGAGCTTGCAGAACGGCGCGTAGCCGGCCAGCACCTCCAGCGGCGGCGCGTCGTTGAGGCGGCGTTCGAACTGATCGGGCGTGATGTCCTGGATCGTGTTGCGACGCGCCTCGCGCGGGAACAGCCGGGTGCGGGCGAAGTCGGTCAGGACGATGGACATGCGGCAGGTCGCGGGAGGAGGCGCGGCATTATCGTCGGTAGTTTGTCTTTGCGATCGCCGACCTCGTTTTTGCGGTCTGGCTCGACGG
>CADCUA010000417.1 GCA_902805755.1 uncultured Lysobacter sp. | reverse complement strand
AACCGAATGGCTGCCAAGGGCCGGCCTGGCCCATGAACTTTCCGGAAGCTTTCTCCTCGACCGCGAACATCGCATAACCCTGCAGAGCCCATGCGCCCGGCATCTGCAGAAAGCGACGCCATGCATCGCCTGCGGTATGCGGCCCGCCAATGTGCGAGGTCGCGGGATGCGCGAACATCTCGGCGTACCGCTCGAAGTCGTCCAGCTTCCACGGCCGCAGGATGAGTCGCTCGGTTTGCAGCGTGACGCCCGTGGTGCCCATCAGCCCTCCGTCCATGTGGTTTGGCAGGCAGTCGGGGCCTGCCACGACACCCGAATCAGAACGCGCTGATACCCGTCAGCTCGCGCCCGACCACCAGCTGGTGCACGGTCTCCGTGCCCTCGTAGGTGATGACCGACTCGAGGTTGAGTGCGTGGCGGATCGCGGCGTGTTCCGTGGTGATACCCGCGCCGCCCAGGAGGTCGCGGCATTCGCGCGCGATGTCGATCGCAATGCGGCAGTTATTCCACTTCGCGAGGGACACCTGCGTCGGCTGCATGTTGCCGGCATCCTTCAGGCGCCCAAGCTGCACGACGAGCAGCTGCGCCATGGTGATGCGGCGCGCCATCTCGGCCATCTTGATCTGCGCGCTCTGGGTGGCGGCCACCGGCCGACCGAACAGGATGCGTTCCTTGGTGTAGTTCAGGGCCTCGTCGAGACAGGCGATCGCCGCGCCGATCGGACCCCAGGTGATGCCGTAGCGCGCCTGCGTGAGGCAGCCCAGCGGACCCTTGAGACCCTTGACGTTCGGGAGGCGGTTCGCGTCCGGCACGCGCACGTTGTCGAAGAACAGCGACGACGTCACCGACGCGCGCAGGCTCATCTTGTGCTTGATCTCCTGCGCCGCGAAGCCCTTCATGCCCTTCTCGACCACGAAGCCCTGGATGCCGTCGTCGGTCTGCGCCCAGACGATCGCGATATCGGCAAGGTTGCCGTTCGTGATCCACATCTTCGAGCCGTTGATCACCCAGTCGTCGCCGTCGCGGCGGGCATGGGTCTTCATGTTCGCCGGGTCGGAACCGCCGTGCGGCTCGGTCAAACCGAAGCAGCCGATCACCTTGCCCGCCGCCATGTCCGGCAGCCAGCGCATGCGCTGCTCCTCGCTGCCGTAGGCGTAGATCGGATACATGCACAGCGAGGACTGCACCGAGACGAAGCTGCGGATACCGCTGTCGCCGCGCTCCAGCTCCTGGCAGATCAGGCCGTAGCTGACGGCGTTGAGGCCGCCACCGCCGTACTGTTCCGGCAGCGAGGAGCCGAGCAGGCCGAGCTCGGCGATCTCGCCCACGAGCTCCTTCGGGAAGCGGCCCTCGTCGAACGCGTCGCCAATGATCGGGAGCACGCGTTCATCGGTGAACCGCGCCACCGTATCCTGGACCGCGCGCTCCTCATCCGTAAGCAGGGAGCGGACATCGAACAGGTCGTAGGGATGCAGGGCCATGGCGCACTCGACGAAAGTAAAGTGGACGATTGTACTAGGGCGCCCGGAGACGCGGCACCCCGTCACATAAAAGAAAGGGCCGGCGATGAGCCGGCCCTTCGGACTACACGGTGCCGCGCATCAACCGCGCGAACTGCTCGGGGACAGCGAGGCGGTTTGCGTCACGACCTGGCCGTCGACGACCGGCAGGCGCGCGCCCGGGCGCTCGTCCAGACGCACCGTGTCGACCTGACCCTGGTAGCGATAGGTCACGTCGTAACCGACAACGTGGTTCTCGCTGCCCAGACGGATGCGGCTGCCCGGGCGGCTGCCCATCTGCATGGAGCCCGTGGTTCCATCGGGGTTGCGGTAGGTCACGTTGTAACCGACCACCCGCGATGACTCGCCGCTCGAGTACACCGTGCGGCACTGGCGATCGGTCCGCGTTGCGACACGGCCGCCCACATGGTTGCGGTCCACCCGGTTGCCGATGAAACCACCGGCGACCGCGCCCGCGGCAGTCGCGGCCTTGCGACCATTGCCGCCGCCGACCTGGTTACCCGCAAGCGCCCCGATCAGCGCACCTGCAACCGTGCCGCCGACGTTGCCATCGCGCTCGGGCAGACGGTCCTGCACCACCACGTCCTCGCACACTTCGCGCGGCGTCGAGGTCGTGCTGGTTTCACGCACCGGATCGGTCGCGATGACCGATGCATACAGCGCGCGCTTCTCGTTCACCGGATCGACGTCGACGACATCGGCATATTCCGTGCGCGGGGCGTGCGCCTGGTACTGAGCCTGCTGCGGGTACTGATTCTGCGCAGCAAACTGTGCCTGCTGGGGGTTGGCGCCCTGCGGTGCGAACTGCGCCTGCTGCGGAAACTGTCCCTGCGCGTACTGGCCCTGCAACTCTCCCTGCGGCGGGATCGTGCCCTGCGCTGCGAAGTCGGTGTTCATCGACGCATTCATCGGGGCGACCGACAGCGGCGCATACGCGGGGGCTGCCGTACGCGCTTCGGAGAAGCTGTCATACGCCGCGACTGCGA
>CADCUA010000416.1 GCA_902805755.1 uncultured Lysobacter sp. | reverse complement strand
TGCGGTTGCAGATTCGAGTCGCCCCGGCATGTCTCCTCTCAGGGGTAGGTGCGGCGTCAACGCCTGCATCGGGCCCCGGCGCCTGCCGGGGCCTTTCTGTTGCCATGAAGGCGCCCGCGGCCGGTAGGCTCGCATCGAACGGACAGGAGACCGCAGCATGCGCGTGATGATCGTCGGTGCCACGGGCCTGGTGGGACAGGGCGCGCTTGCGGCCTGCCGTGCGGCGACCGATGTCCAGCGCATCGTGCTGCTCGGTCGCCGGCCGCTCGACATCATTGATGCCCGCATCGCGCAGCATCACGCGCTGGACCTTCGCGGGGTCGATGCGGACCATCCCGTGTTCCGCGGCCTCGACGCCTGCCTGTACTGCGCGGGCATGGTGCCCGGCCTGTCGGAGGCCGACTTCCGCGAGGTGACGGTGGACGTGACGCTGCACGTGGCGCGCGCGTTCGCCGCGGCGAATCCGACGGGGACGTTCGTGTATGTCTCCGGCGCGGGCGCCGACGCGGCCAGTGCGATCATGCCGCTGCGCGTGAAGGGCGCAGCGGAAGATGCATTGCGCGCGCTGGCTGTGCGCACCGTGATGCTGCGCCCGGGCGTCGTGCAGCCGGTCGACGGCGTGCGTTCGCCGCACGGCCTGCGCGCGAGCGGCTATGCACTCGCTGCGCCGCTGCTGGGCCTGGGCCGGCGCCTTGCGCCGGGGGTGTTCACCACGTCCACATCCCTCGGGCGCGCGATGCTCACGGCGGCGCGGACGCCGGGCTCGGCCACGGTGCTGGATAACGTCGCGATCAACCGCCTCGGCGCCTGACCCCGCGCGGGGTCAGGTTCGTTCGCGGACCGTCGAACCTGCCCCGTCTTTTCCGGTGCGCCGCATGCGTCGCCCGAACGCACGCCACGCCGGTTACTGCCACACCATCCGCACCGCACCCACCAGCGGCTTCGCGCCCGGCGTCGGACGACCTCCAGGCACCACCGTGAGTTCGAGCGGGCCCGGCCGCGCGCCGCGACCGGCGGCGATGCGTTGCAGCAGCGACGTCACGTCGAAGCTGTAGAAGTTCTCGCCCAGCGCCTGGTCGAGTGCGCTGTTGCCGTGGTCGTGGAACTGCGCATCGAAGAAATGGATGCTGCCGACATACAGCGCCGGGCCCATGCCGCCACCGCGCGGCGCGAGATACAGGTGATACAGCACCTCCGGCTGCGCCCACGCGTGCAGGTCCTTGACCACCAGGTGCGTGCGGCGTTGCCCGCTGGGGTCGAGCGCGGTTGCAGGGCGGCCGGGCTCCAGTGCGAGTTCGGTGCGCACCGGGTGCGCGGCGAGCTCGACGGCGCGCGCCGTCGCGATGCGTTCGGGCACGCGTCCAACCTGCGCGGTCGACGCCGTCATCGCAGCGGTGGAGAACGTGTCCTCGTGGCCGTCGGGGCCGACGTAACGGTCGTAGCCGTAGCCGAGCGAACCGGTGTCCATGAAGTTGCCCAGCCGCGCACGCACGCGCACGCCGCGGCGGTCGGCGAACACGAATGATCGATCCAGCCAGCTGCCCGAGACCGGGTTCACGCCGCCGTTGATATTCCAGCTCGCCCACAGCCGGTCGATGTTCGCGTGGTGCACCCAGAACAGCGGGTCCTGCGCCGCGTACGAGATCTGGCCCATGTTGCGGCTGGTGCCGACGAGCACGTGGATGCGCCCGTGGATGCCGGAGTCCACGGCGCGGCAGAAACCCTGCACATCGCCGATCGAGCTGTAGCCGGGCTTCGCCATTGCCATGGCTATGTCCATCGGATCGCCGGGCTGCCCGGACTGGATCGGCTCTCCCGCGTTCGCAAGGCCGGTGCGCTCGCTGCGGTAGAGCGGGCCGAACGTCGCGTCACCGGACATGCGGAACTGCGCGGGCACGACGCCGCGCTTTGCCGGATCGTGCGAGGTGTAGTTCCAGTAGGGAAGCGTGAACTCGGGCCGGCCCGTCACCTCGCGCACGATGTGCTCGAGATAGCCGATGTAGATGCGGTGCCAGGGCAGGAAATGGTTCGGGTCCTGCCCCGCATGCGACTGGCAGGTGTTCCACATGTCGATCGCCAGCGTGCGTTGCGTGCCGGCGGTGCTGCCGAAGATGCGGCTGATTTCCGCGGCCTTCGTGGTCGAGCCGCTGACGAAGTGCGTGTACCACTGCCACCGCCAGCTGGTCGCGCTCCTCTCCGAGCGCGTGCGCATGGTCCTGACCGCGCTGGCGAAGATGCGCAGCATCTCCTGTCCCTGCGGCGTGGCGATGTCATAACGCGTGTATGGCGTCGCGGCACGCGCCGTGTGTGCGAGCCACAGGCCCAGCGGCGCGGCGGCAACGCCACGCACGAAATTGCGTCTTGATATGGATTGCATGGGACACCCCTGTTCGTTTCGCGCTCTGCTCTTGAAGCGGGCACGATTGCAGTGCCCATATGCGCGACAACGACGCTGCATAAAGCGGTCGGACGCTCGACAGGCGTGTCTTTTTTGAGTCAACCGCAAG
>CADCUA010000415.1 GCA_902805755.1 uncultured Lysobacter sp. | reverse complement strand
ATGTGCGCTCGTTTCCCCGTCGCCTCGCTGTTCAGATGCGCCGGGCGTCACGGATCGCGTGGTCCTTCTGGCTCATGTGCCGCCGTAGCCAAGCAGGCAGTTGGGGTTTCTCTGCAGGTTCCCGAGCGGCCTTCAGTCACGTGGCGAGGCGCTTCACCGCCCGCGTTTGCGCCTGAGATAAAGCTGCTTGCGCACGCGGGCGACCACCTCCCCGCTGCCATCGACGATGTCGGTACTGAACCAGTGCAGCACCTTGTCGCCCGTGGCGGACGCGGCGCGCAGGTGCGCGAATACCTCGTCATCCAGCTCGAAGGTGGCGTGCACGGTACCGCGCCCGGGTTTGACGAATTCGATCTCGCCGGACTTGTCCCAGACGATGTAGTCGCGTCCGAGCGATCGCATGACCAGCAGCATCCAGAACGGATCGGTCATCGCGAACAGGCTGCCGCCGAAGTGGGTGCCGACGTAGTTGCGGTTCCAGGGCCGCATGCGCAACTCGACGCGCGCGCGACGGTAATCATCGGAAAGCGCCGTGACCCGGATCCCGGGAAACAGAAACGGGGGCCACAGGTTCAGGATCAGGCGGAAAACACTGGACTTCATCGGGCGGCACGGTTCGGGCAGGCCCGACAGCCTGCCATACGCAACCGTACAGTCAACCCGCGCCGGTCAGAACAGCAGCGACGCCATGCGTCGCCGGTAGCGGCCGACCAGTTCCGCGTCCTCGATCACCCGGAACGCATCGATCAGTGCTTTCTTCGGCAGGCCATCGTCGAAGCCGCGATCCAGCCGCAGCATTTCGAGGAACTGCTCAAGTGCGAGCTCCGCCTGCCCCGCGAGCAGATGGCGCGCGCCCAGAAGGTGGCGTGCACGCAGGTCAGCTGGATTGGCGGCGACCGCCGCTTCCAGCGTTTCTTGCGGCGGCGCAGTTTCGACAGCCCCCAGGAATGCCAGCCGCGCCCGGGTGCGGATTGCGCGCTCGTCGGTCGCGAGATTAGCCGGGAGGCCGTCGAGCAGGCGCTCGGCCTCGCCAGGCTCGCCTGCGCCTGCAAGGGCGAGTGCGAGGTCGAGCCGCAACTCGGCCTTGTCGGGCGTAGCTGCGACTTCGGCTCGCAGCCGCTCAACCTCGGCCTGCGGGTCAAGCGCCGGGGTCGCTTCGGGGACGACCTCGACCGCTGCAGCCGGTTCGATGCCGTGATGGCGGAGGAACTCGCGTACCTGGCCTTCCGGCAGCACGCCGGGGAAGCCGTCGGCCAGCTGGCCGTCCTTGACGAGGAAGACCGTCGGGATCGAACGCACCTGGAACGCCGCACCGATCTGTGGCTCCTTGTCGACGTCGACCTTCGCCAGCACGAACGCGCCGTTGTACTCGGCCGCGAGCTTTTCCAGCACGGGGCCGAACTGCTTGCACGGCCCGCACCACTCGGCCCAGAAGTCCACCAGAACCGGTGTTTCCAGCGAGCGCCGGATCACCGAGGTTTCAAAGTCGGCCGTCGTCACGTCGAACACGTGGGCCGAGGCGTGGGGCAGGGCGGAGTCGGTCATGGCGGGTCCTTCGTATCGATGCGGCACAGATGGTAGCCGCGCGCAGGCAATACAAGACGTGCACGCGCGGGCGCAGAGCGTCGACCTGTATGCGTGGCGGGCGGCATCCGGGCCGTGACGCGCGCTGCGCGCGGTTGCAGGACAATGCAACGCTCGATGCGGACATCACCAGACCGGGAGCACGCCACTCATGACTGCCAATGCGAGAAGCGCACGGATCACGCGCCTGGTCTGGGCCGCGTTTGCGCTGTGGTTGCTCGCGCTGCTCGGCTTCGCCGCAGCCTTCGGCGGCTTTTCGCACACCGATGATCCCGTCGCGCTGCTGGGCGCGCAGGGCATCGCGCGCGCCATGGGATTCAACGCACTGGGCTTCGTCGTGCCGGGGCTGCTGGTGGCTGCCGCGGCGCTGGAGCTTCGTGGGGTGCTGGACCGGCGCGGATGGCCGGCCCGCATCGGCGCGCACCTGTTGCTCCTGTCGGCACTCGGCTTTGCTGCGCAGGGGTTATTGCCGCTGGATCCGGGTGATCTGGATGCACCGTCCAGCCGTCTGCATGCGACGGTCTGGTCCTTGTGGTGGATCGCGTTCCTGCCCGGCATCGCGCTGTTGGCGATCCGGTCACGCGGCCTGCTGATCAGTGGTCTGGGCGCACTGGCGCTTGCGGCGGTCGCCGCGGTCGTGCTGCCACCCGGATTGGCCCAGCGGGTCGCGATGAGCCTGTGGTTTCTTGCCAGCGCCGGGGCAGGGCACCTGCTGGCCCGCGACATGCGGCCGCAGCCTGTGCCCGGCGCCGCCGCCTGAGCAGCGGCCCCGGATCAACCGTATCGCAGCTTCATCACCAGGATCGTTGCCGACAGCGCAAGCGTGATGATGTTGGACACGATCATCGGCCACGAGTCCAGCACCAGGCCGTACATCAGCCAGAAGCACACGCCGACCGTAAACACCGCATACATTCCGAGCGAAA
>CADCUA010000414.1 GCA_902805755.1 uncultured Lysobacter sp. | reverse complement strand
GTTCTCGAGCACGCGCCGCGCATCGGCCTTGGCGAGGAACCGGAACCCGTGGCCAAGCCGCAGGCGCGCCTTCGCCTCGGTGAGTTCGATTTCGCCGTCCTCGAAGCGCAGCGCCGCGACCAGTTGCTCCGGCGTTTTCCTGCCGGCCGGCATTGCAGTCGCTGCAAGCGCCACGCTGCCCAGCAGCACGGCCAGCAGGCCGCTCCATAGCAAGCGCATGAAATCCCCGTCCCTGGGTCAGTGTCGGGCGAGTGTACGCCCGCGGGGACGGGGTGCAATGCGCCCCGGTCAGCTGCGCAGGCCCACCCCGCGCTTGAGCAGCCACAGCCCGAGCCATGCGAGCGCGACGACAAAGCCGAGCATCAATGCGTACGCCACGCCGATTGGCACGTCGCTGTGGCCGATCAGGCCATACCGGAACGCGTTGACCATGTAGAAGATCGGGTTCGCATGCGTGGCCGCTTCGGCCCACGGCGGCAGCAGCTTCACCGAATAGAACACGCCGCCCAGGTACGTCAGCGGCGTGAGGATGAACGTCGGCACGATCGCGATGTCGTCGAACTTCTTCGCGTACACCGCATTGACGAAGCCGGCGAGCGCGAAGATCGTCGCGCCGAGCAGCACCGTGCTCAGCGTGACCAGCGGATGCGGGATCTGCACGTCGGTGAACAGCATCGCGATCGCCAGCACGATCGCGCCCACCAGCAATCCGCGCAGCACCGCGCCGAGCACATAGCCGATGAGGATCACCCAGTTCGGCATCGGGCTGACCAGCAGCTCCTCGACGTGGCGGCCGAACTTCGCGCCGAAGAAGCTCGAGGAGATGTTGCCGTAGCTGTTCTGGATCACGCTCATCATGACCAGGCCCGGCACGATGAAGTCCATGTACGGCAGCCCGTCCATGCTGCCCACGCGCTTGCCGATCAGGCCGCCGAAGATCAGGAAGTACAGCGTCATCGTGATCGCCGGCGGCACCAGCGTCTGGCCCCAGATGCGCAGGATGCGGTGGATCTCGCGGCGCACGATCGTGCCGAGTGCGACGAGGTTGCGCTGGAACGGCGTGGCGCCGGAGCTGGAAACGGTCATGGATTCGGTTCGCATGGAAAGAGGGAAAGCCGCCGGCTCACGCGATCGGCTGCGGCGCCGGCTGCGCGGTGGAGTCCTGCGCGTTCTCACCGGTCAGGCGCACGAACAGCTCTTCCAGGCGGTTGCTCTTGGTGCGCATCGAGCGCACGCAGATGCCGCCCTCGCCCAGCGCCGCGAACACACGGTTGAGGTCCATCGCGCGCGGCATTTCCAGATCCAGCGTGTGTTCATCGGTCGCGACCAGCGTCGCGCCCTCGATCACCGGAAGCGTCGCAGGCGGCGGGCCTTCGATGTCGAGCACGAAGCCTTCCACGTCGAGCTTGGCCAGCAGCGTCTTCATCGGACCCTGCTCGACGATGCGGCCGCGGTCGATGATCGCGACGTTGCGGCACAGGCTCTCGGCTTCCTCGAGGTAATGCGTGGTGAGGATGATCGTGGTGCCGGCGGCGTTGATCTCCTTCAGCGTCTTCCACATGCCGCGGCGGATCTCGATGTCCACGCCCGCGGTCGGCTCGTCGAGGATCAGAAGGCGCGGGCTCGTCATCATCGCGCGCGCGATCATCAGCCGGCGCTTCATGCCGCCCGAGAGCGTGCGGCTCATGACGTTCGCTTTTTCCCACAGCTGCGCACGCTTGAGCTCGACCTCGGCGCGCGCAAGCGCCTCACCGCGCGGCACCCCGTAGAACCCGGCGTAGTTCACCAGGATGTCCACGGGTTTTTCGAACATGTTGAAGTTGATTTCCTGCGGCACCAGGCCGATCAGGCGCATTGCCGCGCTACGATCGGACACGAGGTCGGTGCCGAAGATGCGCACCTGGCCTTCGCTCAGGTTCACCAGCGAGCTGACGACGCCGATCAGCGTTGACTTGCCGGCGCCGTTCGGGCCGAGCAGCGCGAAGAAGTCGCCGGGCATGACATCGAGCGAGACGCCCTTGAGCGCCTGCACGCTGCCCTTGCCGCCGGAATCGTAGGTCTTGCGCAGGTCGCGGATCGACAGCGCCGGCGTCGTGGACGGGGTCTGGTTCATGGAAGGCCTGCACCGCAAGCGTGGCGGCGAATGCCGGTAGTATAGGCGGCCCGGTGGCGACGCTTTCGCCACGCAGCGTTGCATAGACCGTGGCGATCCAGCACTTTCCCCTCAAGCTCGTTTCGCGCCGCATGCTCGCGCCTAGCGTCGGCCATTACGTGTTCGTGCGCGACGACGGACAGCCGCTGGATTTCATCCCCGGCCAGTTCATCCAGGTGCACTTCCACTACGCCGACGGCACCGCGACGAAGCGCTCGTACTCGCTCGCGACGATCCACGACCATGCGCTGGGGCCCGGCGAAGCGGTCGAGATCGCGGTGAGCTACGTGCCCGGCGGTGCGGCGACCGCACTGTTTGAAGGCCTGGATATCGGCGCGAACGTGGATGCGAGCGGGCCGTTC
>CADCUA010000413.1 GCA_902805755.1 uncultured Lysobacter sp. | reverse complement strand
TCATCTTGATGGTCTGCGCGCCGACCGCAAGGCCGAGCAACTGGTGGCCGAGACAGATGCCGTAGGTCGGTACCTTGCGGGCCACGATTCCGCGGATTGCATCGATCGCGTACACACACGGGGCCGGATCGCCGGGGCCGTTGGACAGGAACACGCCGTCCGGGTTCATCGCAAGAACCTCTTCGGCCGTCGTCTGCGCCGGCACCACCGTCACGCGGCAGCCGCGTTCGGTCAGCATGCGCAGGATGTTGAGCTTGCAGCCGAAGTCGTACGCCACGACGTGGTGCTTCGCATCGGATTGGCCGAATTCGTTGCTGTCCAGGTCAAGCTGCCCGCCTTTCCATTCGAACGCGACGCGCGCGCAGACTTCCTTCGCGAGGTCCATGCCCTTGAGCCCGGGGAACTTGCGCGCGGCTTCCAGGGCTTTCTCGACGTCGATTTCGCCCGCCATCAGCGCGCCGTTCTGCGCGCCGGTGTCGCGCAGGATGCGCGTGAGCTTGCGGGTGTCGATATCCGAAATCGCGACCACGTTGCGCTCGGCCAGCCACTGCGGCATCGGCTTCTGGCTGCGCCAGCTGCTGGGACGACGCGGCACGTCACGCACGATGAGGCCCGCGGCCCAGACATCGTTCGCCTCATTGTCCTGATCGGTCATGCCGGTGTTGCCAACATGCGGATAGGTCAGCGTAACGATCTGGCGCGCATACGAAGGATCGGTGAGGATTTCCTGGTAGCCGGTAATCGCGGTGTTGAACACCACTTCGCCGACGGAAAGGCCGGGCGCGCCTACGGAAACGCCCTCGAAGAGGGTTCCGTCTTCGAGCACGAGGATTGCGGGTTGATTCACGTGGGTCGCCTTCGCTGCCGAGGGGTGCTGAGGCCGCCGTGTACAGCCCGACAAAACTCGGGTTGCAGAAAACCGCGGACGCGGTGCGGGACCGGTCCGGCGGGCGGGGTTCAGGCGAGCGGGAATTCTAGCGACGATGCCCCTGATGCGCCAGCGCTACCGTGGCTGCTTGCGTTCAGAAGACTATGTCACGCAGGCGATAGAGCCCCGGCGGCCGGGTCGCGATGCGCGATGCAGCGTGCAATGCCCCGCGAGCGAAGATGTCGCGATTGGTCGCGCGGTGCACGAGCTCGATGCGCTCGCCGGCGGTCGCGAACTGCACGAGGTGCTCGCCGACGATGTCGCCGGCACGCAGCGACGCGTACCGCGGCTGCGCCCCTGATGCCTCCGCGTGCGCCCCGAGCGTGAGCGCAGTGCCGGACGGCGCGTCGAGCTTGTGCACATGGTGCGACTCGACGATGTCGCAGTCCCAACCGCCCAACGCTTGCGCTGCACGCTCGACGAGTTCACCAAGCACGGCAACACCGAGGCTGAAGTTCGACGCCGACAGTACGGGGATGGTTTGTGCGGCAGCCTTGAGGGCACTGCTTTGCGAGTCGCCCAGGCCCGTGGTGCCCGATACGAATGCGGCCTTTCGCTCGACGCAAAGCGCGAGCACGCCATCGATGCCATCCGGAAGACTGAAATCGATGGCGACATCGAATGCCGGCGCGCCATGCAGCTCGCTGCCGGCGAAATGCGGCACGCCATCGACCACACGCTGCGTGGGCATGCTCCGGGAAACGGCGGCTACGACACGCAGGTCGTGGCGCTCGCATGCAAGTCGCATCAACGCCTGGCCCATGCGACGGGAGGCGCGGTGGATCAGGATGCGCACCTGTGTATTTGTCTTGCTCATGCGCGCAGGCTAGCGGCGCACATGCAATGCGACAAGCAAGGCATGCCGCGCGCTACCGCCCTCAAGACGTCATCCGGTCCCAGAAGCCTTTGACGCCATCGATGAAGGTCGAGGAGCGCGGCGAATGCCGGCGAGAGGCCGCCTCTCCGTTGAATGTCGCTTCGAAGCGTTCAAGCAGATCGCGCTGATCTGCGGTCAGGTTCACCGGTGTCTCCACGACGACACGGCAGTAGAGATCGCCCGGCGCACGACTGCGCACGGAGCGGACGCCCTTGTCGCGCAGCCGGAACAGCTTTCCGCTCTGCGTCTCCGCCGGGATCTTCAGCTCCACCTCGCCCTTGAGCGTCGGCACGCGGATCGTGGCGCCGAGCGCCGCCTGCGTGATCCGGATGGGAACGTCGCAGTGCAGGTCGTCGCCGTCACGCTTGAAGATCTCGTGCTCGCGCACGCGGATGTCGACATACAGGTCGCCGGCGGCCGCGCCGGCGGGCCCGGCCTCACCCTCGCCTGCCAGCCGGATGCGATCGCCGTTATCGACGCCAGCCGGGACCTTGACCTGGAGCGTCTTCGTCCGTTCGACGCGACCCTGACCGCGGCAATCGGTACAGGGGCTGGAGATGGACTGTCCGCGTCCGTCGCACTGCGGGCATGCCTGCTGCATCGAGAAGATGCCGCGCTGATAGCGGACCTGCCCGCGGCCGTGGCACATGCCGCAGGTTTCGACTTTCCCGTCCGCCGAGCCACTGCCGTCGCACGTGGCGCACTCTTCCA
>CADCUA010000412.1 GCA_902805755.1 uncultured Lysobacter sp. | reverse complement strand
GTCGTCGCCTCGCGCACGTTCCTGCAGTCGCAACCGGCGGTCGGCACGGAGGTGGCGCAGGTCGTGGGCGCGTTCGAACAGGCGCTTTCCGGGCTGGGCCGCGACATGACCGGCTGGCTGCTGGAGACCGGCGCCGCACACGAGCGCGGCGAGCGGCGCTAGGCGCGCTGGCCTCGGTCCGCTTCACTCGCGACGCTAGCCGCGACCTCCGCAGTGATGATGCGGCGGAACGTAAAATTCAGCCGCGGCCCCACCGCACGCGCGGTGCGCGGCAACGCATGCCGGTAATGGCGCTGGGTGTCGCCGGCCATCACCAGAAGGCTGCCGTGACCCAGCTCCAGCGTCTGCGCACGCTCCGTGCCGTCGCGACGTTTCAGTAGGAAACGGCGCGTGGCTCCAAGACTCAGCGATGCGATGACCGGTGACGCGCCGAGCTCCGGCTCGTCGTCGCTGTGCCAGCCCATGGCGTCGCGGCCATCGCGGTACAGGTTCGCAAGCACGCTGTTGAAATCGATACCGAGCTCGCGGGCCAGCCGGGCGCGCACCGGCCGCAATGCTTCCGGCCACGGGTGCGGCTCGAAACGGACGCCGGAGTAGCGGTAGCTCGCGCCGGCATCGCCGATCCAGCAACTCAGGCGCGGCGCCGGGTGTTCGCGGCCGAATAGACGGATCCGATGCACCTGCCACGCTATCGTCTCGCGCAGCCGGGCGAGCAGCGCATCGGCCGCCTGCGCCGGGAGCCAGTGCGGGTCGAACGCGAGATCGGCATCGCGCATCGGCAGCGGTGCAAGCGGCATCGCCGAACGCTAGCACGCCGATTTGGCGGCGCTGTCCAAACCCGCGACAATCCACGGTCCAGGCAACACGCATCCGGAGTTCCAGCATGAGCGAGTCCAGCATTCCCGAAGTCGAGCGCGACGTCATGGAGTACGACGTCGTGACGGTCGGCGCGGGCCCGGCCGGGCTCTCGTTCGCGATCCGGCTCAAGCAGCTCAACCCGGAGATCTCGGTCTGCGTGATCGAGAAGGCGTCCACCGTCGGCGCACACATCTTGTCGGGCGCGGTCATCGAAACCGGCCCGCTCGATGCGCTGCTGCCGAACTGGCGCGACAGCCCGCCGCCGATCTGCGTACCCGCCACCGAAGACGAGCTCTGGCTGCTGTCGAAGGGCGGCGGCCGGAAGCTGCCCGTGCCGCCCGGCCTGAACAACCACGGCAACGTGATCGTGAGCCTCAGCGCCATGTGCGGCTGGCTCGCGCCGCAGGCCGAGGCGCTCGGCGTCGAGATCTACCCCGGTTTCGCCGCAAGCGAAACGCTGCATGACGAAGCCGGTGCAGTCGTCGGCGTGCGCATCGGCGATATGGGCGTCGCGAAGGATGGCTCGCACAAGCCCGGCTACACCGCCGGCATCGATATCCGCGCGAAGATCACCGTGCTTGCCGAAGGCGCGCGTGGCCACCTGACCAAGCGACTGGTGCGCCAGTTCAAGCTCGACGAAGGCCACGACCCGCAGACCTACTCGATCGGCATCAAGGAACTGTGGCAGGTGCCCGAGGATCGCGTGCAGCCCGGCAAGATCGTGCACTCGCTCGGCTGGCCCGCCGACAACCAGACCTACGGTGGCAGCTTCATGTACCACCTCGACAAGGGCCGCATCGCGCTCGGTTACGTCAGCGGGCTGGATTACAAGGACCCGAACTACAAGCCGTGGGAAGCGTTCCAGCAGTGGAAGAACCACCCCATGGTCAAGCCGCTGCTGGAAGGCGGCAACATCCTGTCGGCCGGCGCACGCGCGATCGTCACCGGCGGCTGGCAGTCGCTGCCCACCGTCGAAATGCCGGGCGCGCTGCTGATCGGCGACACCGCCGGCCTGCTGAACCTGCCGAAGATCAAGGGCACGCACCAGGCGATCCGCTCGGGCATGCTCGCCGCCGAACATCTGGTGGCATCGCAGCTCTCGCCGCAGGGCTTCGACGTAAAACTCCGTGCGTCCGAAGTGATGACCGAGCTGCACGCGGTGCGCAACGTCAAACCCGCATTCAAGCGCGGCCTGTGGTTCGGCCTGCTCAATGCCGGCTGGGAAACCGTCACCCGCGGCAAGTCGCCGTGGACGCTGAGGAACAAGCCCGACTGGTGCCAGATGGAAAAGCTGGCGGAGTACGAATCACCCGATCGCGGCTACGTGGACCGCACCCTCGCCCCGCGCGACCGCCTGGCAGGCGTGTACTTCGCCGCGACCGAGCACGACGAAGACCAGCCCGTGCATTTGAAGGTGCTCGACACCTCGATCTGCATCGAGCGCTGCACCGTCGAATACGGCAACCCCTGCACCCGCTTCTGCCCTGCCGGCGTCTACGAGATCGTCGAGGACGCGACGGCAGGCAAGCGCCTGCAGATCAACGCCCAGAACTGCGTGCACTGCAAGACCTGCGACATCAAGGACCCGACCCAGAACATCGTCTGGGTGGTGCCGGAAGGCGCCGGCGGGCCGAACTACACCAACATGTAGCAGATCGGAAGAGCAC
>CADCUA010000411.1 GCA_902805755.1 uncultured Lysobacter sp. | reverse complement strand
GACTTCGAGATCGTGGCGGCCACCGCGGCGCCGATCGCGGAACTTGCGCCTCTACTTGAGGAGTCCGCGCCGGCACGCCTGTTCGAAGAGTGCCTGAAGATGTTCCTCTCCGGCCATGCCGTGCCGAGCTTCCTCGGGTTGGAGCGCTTCGGATTGCTGGGCGTCCTGCTCCCGGAGACGGCCGCAGCGCTCAAGTCCAACCGCAGCGGTGCGCTGCGCCGCATGCTGCTCGACGGACTGGCCGGTACCGATAAGCGTGTCGCGAATGACGAGCCGGTGTCGCCGGCGTTCCTGTTCTCGCTGCTGTTGTGGCCGGCCTACTGCCGTGCGTTGATGGCGCTGCAGGCCGGAGGCATGCCCGCCGTCGAAGCGCAGCGGCGCGCCGCGGACCAGGTCACGCTGCACCAGCTGTCCACGATCGCGTTGCCACGCCGTTTCTCGCTGCCGATGCAGGAAATCTGGCTGTTGCAGTCGCGGTTCTCACAGCGTCAGCGCAAGCGCGTGTTCCGCCTGATGTCGCATCCACGCTTCCGTGCGGCCTACGATTTCCTGGTGCTGCGCCTGTCGGCATCGAGCGAGCATGCGGAGGACGTCGAGTTCTGGCGCGAGGCGCAGACTCAGCCCGGCGATGTACTCGCAGCGCAGCTGGACGCGTCGCCCGCAACCGAAGACGATGCGGGCGATGCCCCGCGCAAGCGACGCCGCCGCCGACGCAGCAACGCTAAGCCGGCCGGCGAGTGAGTCATAGCTGCTTCGTCGGACTGGGTGCGAATCTCGGCGACGCATGCGCGAGCGTGCTCGCTGCACTGGATGCGCTGGATTCGGCGCCCGGTACGAAGATCGTGCGCGCGTCCTCGCTCTATCGCACGCGCGCCTGGGGCAAGGTCGACCAGCCTGATTTCATCAACGCTGTTGCAAGGCTAGAGACGTCGCTGCCACCGCTTGAGCTTCTGGGGGCGCTGCTCGCGATCGAACGTGCCGCCGGGCGCGACCGCTCATCCGCATCGCGTTGGGGGCCGCGCACGCTCGATCTCGACCTGTTGCTGTATGGCGAGCAGGTGATCGAAGTGCCCGGCCTGCGCGTGCCGCATCCGCATCTGCATGAGCGTGCGTTCGCGCTGGTGCCGTTGCTCGAAATCGCGCCGGAAGTCGTCATCCCGGGCATCGGTCCCGGGTGTGATGCGCTTGCAAGGATGGCAACGACCGAGGTCGAGGCGCTAACGTATGCCGCTTCCTCCGCCTGGGGTCCGGCCGCAAAGGTCGGGTGAGTGACCATGTACGCCGCGACCGCCCGAGAGAAACCCATGACCGTCCCGGCGCTGGCCGATGCCAAGCGCGACGGTCGCAAGCTCGTGATGCTGACCTGCTACGACGCGGGGTTCGCCCGCGTCATGGATGCGGCGGGCATCGACCTGGTGCTGGTGGGTGACTCGCTGGGCATGGTGGTGCAGGGTCACGGCAGTACGTTGCCGGTCACTGTCGACGACATCGCCTATCACACCGCCTGCGTTGCGCGCGGCCTGTCGCGCGCGCTGCTGATCGCCGACCTTCCGTTCCAGTCGGATGCGTCCGCAGAAATCGCGCTACAGGCCTCGACGCGATTCCTGCGTGCAGGCGCGGCGATGGTCAAGCTCGAAGGCGCCGGCCACAAGCTCGACACGATCCGCCACCTCGTCGAGCGCGAAATCCCGGTCTGCGCGCATCTCGGGTTGACGCCGCAGTCCGTGCTGCGCCTGGGCGGCTACAAGGTGCAGGGGCGCGGCGAGGATGCGGCCGAGAAGCTTTGCGCGGATGCGCGCGCGGTGGAGCGCGCGGGCGCATCATTGCTGGTCCTTGAGTGCGTGCCGAGCTCGCTTGCGGCGGCTGTAAGCGAGGAAGTCTCGATCCCCACCATCGGTATCGGCGCCGGGCCATCCTGCGACGGACAGGTGCTGGTGCTGCACGACCTGCTCGGCGTGGACAGCGGGCACCGTCGCCCGAAGTTCGTGAAGGATTTTCTCCGCGAAGGCGGCTCGCTTGCCGGTGCGATGCAGGCATTCGCGGCTGCGGTGCGCGATGGAAGCTTCCCCGCCGCCGAGCATTCCTACGAATAACCGTTGCGCGCATGCGCCGCCGCTGCAGCGGTGCAAGCCGTGCGGTCGAGCGCCCCGCGTTGCCCGTCGGCCCGCTGGATCCAAGCCATGATTGAGACCGTTTCCGACCTTTCCGTTCTTCGCGCGCGCATTGGCGCATGGAAGCGCGAGGGTGCGCGCGTCGGCTTCGTGCCGACGATGGGCAATCTGCATGCGGGTCATTACTCATTGATCGGGCTCGCGCGCGAGCGAGCCGACCGCGTGGTCGCGAGCGTGTTCGTCAATCCCACCCAGTTCGGGCCGCGCGAGGATTTCTCGCGTTACCCGCGCACACCGGAGCAGGACGCGCTGGGGCTCGAGTCGGCCGGCTTCCAGGTGGTCATGGGCGTCGACAAGGACGGGCCCTCGCTTGCGACCCACAGGGCCAACTTCGGCGGCGCCTCGGTCGACGCCGA
>CADCUA010000410.1 GCA_902805755.1 uncultured Lysobacter sp. | reverse complement strand
CCGAATCATCGAACGGTGTGTCGAAGACCCGTTGGCACATCGCACAGCGGTGCATTCACGGCATCAACGTGGCAGGCGGCTACGCACCCAGGCCACGATCTGCGGCGCGCCCATGGCACCTGCCTGACGCGCGACTTCACGGCCGTGATGGAACAGCGCCAGCGTCGGAATGCTGCGCACGCCGAATCTCGAACCCAATGCGGGTTCGGCCTCCGTATCGACTTTCCCGAGCCGCAGCGACGGCTCGAGCTCGCGTGCGGCCGCCTCGAAGTGCGGCGCCATCGTTCTGCACGGCCCGCACCATGGCGCCCAGAAGTCGACCAGCGTCGGAAGGTCGCCGCGCATCACCTTGGAGTCGAAGTCCGCCGCAGTGAAGCTCGCGGGCTTACCGGGGAACAGGCTCTGGTGACAGCGTCCACATGCGGGCCGCTCCGCAAGACGCGCCGCGGGCACGCGGTTGAGCGCTCCACACAGAAGACATGGCAATTGCAACGTCGGTGTGCTCATCGCTTATGCAGATTCCTCTGCGGCAGGCAGGCGTCCAACTTACGCGGTTTGCAGTCTAGTGGCAGCCATAGCCGCCCTGCCGGAATGGCCAGTGTCCAGCGGCGGCGTTAAAGGGCCGAGAACCCGATGCATTTCGACTCGGTGCAAAAGCACGCAGGGTCATTCCGTCAGATGATGCATTTGCAACGCATTCCAGTTCACCGCGAATTCGGCCCCTGCCGTGTCAGGAATATTTCTGCAGAGCAACCGCATGGTTACCGCAACTGGCTGTCCTTGCTGCCGCGGCGGTTGTATCCGGCGTAGCCGGCCTGCTCACGGTCCCGGGCCTCCTGGCAGACCACGCACAGGCGCACGCCCGGCAAGGCATTGCGACGGGCGAGCGGAATCGCGGTATCACACTCTTCGCAATGCTCGAGGCCCGGCCCCTGCGGCATCTGGCTGCGCACTCGCCGGATCGCGTCGCCCACCGTAGCGTCGATCTGGTCCTGCACAGCGCCGTCGCCTGCCCATCCGGTTGCCATGGTGTCCTCCACTTGCTCGGTCCGCCTGGCTCAAAGCCTAAGCCCGCCCGTGTGAATCGGGGCGCAGTCAGGTCGTCGCCTCCTGTTGGTCGCGCCCGCCCGAGTGGGCGGCTGATGCGAGGCGTCATCGCGGCAATGCGCTATACATCGATCCACAAAAAAAGCCCGGCTTGCGCCGGGCTTCTCCATTCGCACGAGTCACTGGCTCGTCAGAAGCCGCTGGCGTCGAGGCGTCCGTCCGTGACCACCTTGCCCTGCAGCGACGGGGTCGGAATCGCAGCCCCGAGAATCGCCGCCTTCACATCGGCCGCGGTTGCCGCTGCGTGCGACGACTTGTACAGCGCCGCCGCGCCGGTCACGTGCGGGGTCGCCATCGACGTGCCGTTGTAGCTGGCATAGCCCGACACCAGCTGGCCCTTGGCACTCTTCGGAACGGTCGAGAAGATGCCCGAACCCGGCGCCCCGATGTCCACGGTGGTCTTGCCCCACTGCGAGAAGCTCGACAGTGCGCCGGTGTTAGTGATCGACGCGACTGCGATGATGTTCGCCTGTGGGTAGTTCGACGGATAGCTGGCCGTCGTGTCGTTGTCCACCGCCGAGTTGCCCGCCGCTGCGATGAACAGGATGCCCGCGTTGTTGGCACGCGTGATCGCATCCGACAGCGCCTGCGAGAAGCCGCCACCGCCCCACGAGTTGTTCGTGGCGACGATGTTCAGGCCATGGCGCGTCTTGAGGTCGTTGAAGTAATCGACGGACTTCACCGCGTTCGCCGTGGTGCCGCCATTGCGGCCCAGGAAGCGCGCGCTGATCAGCTTGACGCCGCTCCAGCAGCTGCCCGCGACGCCCTTCCCGTTGCCACCCACGCCGGCGATCGTGCCCGAGACGTGGGTGCCGTGGTCGTCGTTCGCACCGCCGGAATTGATGTTGTTGGAATTGCCGTCGAAGTCCCAGCCGCGCACGTCGTCGACATAGCCGTTGCCATCGTTGTCGCGCCCGTCGACCGGATCGTACGGATTGGTCCAGATGTTCGGGGCCAGGTCTTCGTGGTTGAAATAGATGCCTTCGTCGATCACGCCCACCAGCACGCCGCTGCAATCGGTGTGGCCACGCGTCCAGGCTTCAGCAGCCTGCGAGCCGTACTGGTTCGCGGGCGACGATGCGTCGCCGTACATGCCCCACAGCGAGCCGTTGGTCACGTAGGTGTCGTTGGACGTGGCTGCGTGTGTGTAGATCCAGTTCGGTTCGACATATTCGATCGAGGGGTCGCTGCTCAGCGCCTTGACCGCGGCTGCAACGCTGAGACCCGGCGGCAGGCGCAGCAGTGCGGTTTCGCCACGCTTGCTGTTGCCCGCGCGGATGGTGTCGACCTTCGCCGCGCCAAGGCCCTGGCGCACGGCGGACTGGTCCGCCGCGCTCGCACCGTCGCGGTACTTCACGATGAGCTGGTCGACCTGGTGCGGGCGACCCGCCTTCAGTCCAGCGAGCACGAGATCAGGACGCCCCGCTGCGGAGGCGGTTGAGCACAGACCCAGCATTGCGATGACAGCACCGGCCAGCGCGCCGGTACGAAACGGAAGCTTCATTCGTTCACCCTCGGTCGTTCGCGGGCCGGGACTGGCGCGCAGATTTCTTATCTCAGAGCGGCCGGTGCGTCCGACTCACGATTCTTTGACACAGCTCGTGCAGCTGAACAGGGCGAAGTCGCGTGCATTCAAGGTTTGCGACTGTTTCGTTACAAAAAAGTACGCTGGACAAGCCGACGAACGGCCGAAACTCGGCGACGAACGGCAATTGATGTGCTTGCGAACGTTACAGAGGTGCGCTTCGACCACGCGCCCAGCCGTAACTGGACGCGACGATCAAGCCTTGGAATTGCCCGGCTGCCGGCTGGGATCACTTCGGTCGACGCAGCATGAACTCGTAATGCACGTTGCCCACGTACTCGTGCAGCGCATCTTCGGCCTTGGCCAGGCCCGCAACGTCCGGCAACAGTCCCGCGGGCAGGCTTGCACGGATGGCGCGACGGTCAGCGGCGAGCGGGCACACCTCGAACCCCGCTGCACGGAACGCCATGATCGAGCGGCGCATATGCATTGCGGAAGTCGAGAGTGCCACGCGCCTTGGCATCCCCGGTAGCGACGCGACGCGCAGCGCGTTTTCCTCTGTCGTGCGCGATTGGGTTTCGAGCACCAGCGCCTGCGCGGGCACACCGAAGCGCTGCGCATATGTGCCCATCAGTGCCGCATGCGGGACCCAGCCGTACGCAGTCGGTCCGCCACTCAGCACCAGTCGCCGCCCGCTCCGTTCGCTCCAGTATTCGATTCCTCGCTCGATACGGCGCCGCGACGTCGCGCTGAGAACCCCGAAACTCGTTTCACGCCGTGGCAGGCGGTCCACTCCACCCGCGAGCACGACCACGACATCCGGCGGCGCGGTTTCACACCATGCCGGGACCTCGAACGCTTTTTCGAGCCGCCTCGCCAGGGTATTGGATACCAGAGGCGTCATGACGAGGAAGGCGACTGCGGTGAGCGCCACTGCGCAACGCATCAACACGACGCGCAGGCGGGTGCGATATCCCACCAACAGCATCAAGAACGCGACCAGTAACCAGTTCAGTGGCGAAAGCGCCCAATCCACAATGCCTGCAATCAACAGCTCGTCCCTTCTGTATGCAACGGTCGGGCGCAGGGTAACCGACGTATCCGGCAGGCGAGGTTACCGGGCGCCAAGTGCGGCCGCTGTCGCTCGACGTGTTCGCGACTTGTTTGCGCGCCAATACTTGAAGCCGCCCGACGTGGGCCATCCGGCCGGAGCGAACTCGATCAGGCGGCGACCGGCACATCAGCAACCGGCTCGCATGGTCATCGGGCAAGCCGGCCGAAGCTGCGGAACAGGGGCGGGAAACCGCCTGGAGAATCACTGCGGACTGATGGCAGGTAGAAGCGTCAACCTGTCGAGGAAGCGCCAACCTTCGATGGCCGATGCGTTCGAGACCGCGTCAGGAACGCATTGGCATCAGGACTTCCTGGCGTCCTGCTCAGTGCAGCGAGCGCTCGATATCTTCCAGCGGCGCGTTCGTCAGCGTCTTCGCCAGTTCACCGACCAGACGGTCCAGCGTCTCCTTGTGCAGCAGCGGGCGCATATGGCCGAGCGTCTGCGGGTCGGCAATCAACACGAGATGGGCAAACTCTTGCTTCAGCGCGGCATCGTTTAGACGACGTGCCAGCTGCTTGGCGAAAGTCGCCTCGTCCGTATCCATTTCCTTCGGCTGCGAGCCCGAGGGGCCCTCGGTGTCGAGGTCCTGCGGCTCGACCAGCATGCGCTGGCGCAGCTCCAAGGAGGTGCCGTCGCCGACGTTATGCAGCATCCGCGCACGTCCACCGTCGGCCACTACCACCCATGCACCTGCTGGAATCGGATTCATCGTATTTTTCCTTATGGCTGCGCACTGCGTGCTTGAGGCGGTCAAGGTAGCCATCGCGGTGTGATGCACCGGCAAAGAAGGGCCGCACGCACGGCAGCGGAGCGTGCGCCGGATGAACGCATACCCAGTCAGATCGTGCGGTCCAGCTGAACGACGCGCGCCGGCCTCCGGAGTCCTGTAGGATGCGCCGGTTCCGTCTTCCTGCGTTTCGCCCGGCTGTTTTTTCGCCGCTCGGCCGCTCCCTTTTCCCCGCGGCGCGCGTTGCGCCCTTTCCGGGAGCAGCTGTTGCCTGGTTTTCCAACTGTAGCCCCTGCACTCCGGTCGACAGGCGTCGATGCCGGCGGTATTCGCATGTCGGCGGTTCGCGCACCGCGCGGCCGGGCAGGCGTAAGCGATGCGCTTTCGCACGCGACCGTATGCAGTTCCGGCCTCAACGCGGGCGCACCCTGCGTCGCCTCGTCCGGCCACGCACCCGCTGTCGCCGATGCAAGCAGGGAGGGGACGGCATGAGTCTGCTCACACCGGCCGCTTCGTCGGCCGAGCCCGCGATCCATTGCGACAACTGCGACGCGGTGTGCTGTCGCCTGACGGTCGTGCTGTTGCCCGGCGACAACGTGCCCGAGCATCTCACCACGTACACGGACGCAGGGCTGCACGTCATGGCGCGCGACGAGGAAGGCTGGTGCGTGGCCGTCGATGGCGCCCGCATGTGCTGCTCGATCTACGAAACACGCCCCGCCATCTGCCGCAAGTTCGCGATGGCAGGGCCGTATTGCGAACAGGTTCGCGAGGACTATCGCGACCTTTACACCCGTGAAATTCCTTTGACCCTGTGCTGAGTGGAGTACCGATGAGCACCAAGCCCGCCGACATCAAGACCCCGTCGACCGCCGCCCGCGCCTTTCGCGGCAGCAAGCCGTCGGAATCGTCCCGCGACCTGACCAGCGAAGCCATCGAGGCGCACCTGGCTGCATTCCGCCGCGCTGGCGGCAAAGTGGAAGTCCTGGGCGTGACCCAGACGCTGAAGAAGATCGAAATGCCGGCCGCGCCGGCTGCACCGGCGAAACCGGCCGCGCGCAAGAAGTAAGGCAGTTGGTAGCAACGATGCGGGGCCAGGGGGCGCCGCATCGTCGGAGTCGCGTTTATTCCTCTGCGGCCGCTTCGCGTCCCTGCTGGCGGATCAGTGCTTCCTCGCGCGCATCGTTGATCGCGTGGCGCACGCTGTCCAGATCGATGGTCGAGCGGTCGTGTTCGAACCGGCCCGTCAGTTCCGTGTCCGGCCTCAGCTCGCCGGCTTCGAACAGCGCCCACATCTCTTCGCCGTACCAGGTGTCCAGCAGTTCCGGCGCCCAGCGCCCAAGGCTGGCAGTGAGATTGTTGACGTCACGCAGCAGCATCGTGCGCGCCGCGTTGTTTCCGGCTGCGCTCACCACCTGCGGAAGGTCGATGACCACGGGGCCGTCGGGGCCGACGAGCACGTTGTATGCGGACAGGTCCCCGTGGATCAGGCCGCAGCACAGCATCAGCACGACCTGCCGCACCAGAACGGCGTGGAACTCGCGCGCCTGTTCCGCCGTCAGCTCAACCTCGCCCAGCCGCGGCGCGGAGAACCCGGACGCATCGGTCACCAGTTCCATCACCAGAACGCCGTGGTAGTAGCCGAACGGTTCGGGCACGCGCACGCCTGCATCACGCAGCTGGTAAAGCGCGTCGACTTCCGTGTTCTTCCACGCCACTTCCTGCTGCTTGCGCCCGTACTTCGTCGCCTTGCCCATGGCGCGCGCCTCGCGGCTGCCGCGGACCTTGCGACCTTCCTGGTACTGCACGCGCTGCTGGAAGCTGCGCTGCGCCATATCCTTGTAGACCTTCGCGCATCGAACCTCGTCGCCACTGCGGACCACGTATACCGCCGCTTCCTTGCCGCTCTTGAGCGGACGCAGGACTTCGTCGATGACGCCGTCGTCGATCAACGCCTGCAATGCACTGGGTGTCTTCATGGAGTCCGCGATAGGGGCCGGGGACGTTCGTCGCCTGGGCCGGGGACGTATCTTCGCATCGTCTGACCGATATTCGACGACCGGGCCCCTCGCATCCACGGAAGCGTGAACTTGCGCCGGGCGCGGCGGGCAGACCGGGTGCAGCGTGCGCCTCCGACGAGCCCGTGCGCGACGCGCGGGCTTTTTTTGCGGTAGGCCGATGCGTTCGACGATCGGCACCGCGCGCCGGGGTATGAAAAAAGATGAGGCCCCACAACGAACACGTGGAAGTCGCCCGGCAGGCTTATCGCCGTTCATCACGCCTCTGCCGCCTATCGCGGCTAGCTTCCGGTTCGAACACGCCGATATCGTCCTGCGCCCGGACGGCCGACAGCGGAACTTGAAGAAGCTTCGCTATTTGATTCCAGCTTCCGAGGCCGTTTCAAGTAACGACGACGCGACTTTGGCGGATCGATTGCGCAAGTCCGGATAGCGACACATTGCAGTGCAGGTTCCGCCGATTCCGCTCGCTGCGAAGCTTTGCCAGGGGCCAATTGATCGCGGATTTCTCCGATTTTCCCCGGCAACGCACGAATTACCGATCGAAAGGCGATCGTGCTGTTCAAATTAA
>CADCUA010000409.1 GCA_902805755.1 uncultured Lysobacter sp. | reverse complement strand
CGAGAAGTTATTAATGACACCGGGTCCCACAAGATCAACAACGTGATGGGCCAGGCCCTGCTGGCCAAACGCATGGGCAAGCCGCGCATCATCGCCGAAACCGGCGCCGGCCAGCACGGCGTGGCCACCGCGACCATCTGCGCGCGCTTCGGCCTGGAATGCGTGATCTACATGGGCAGCGAGGACGTCAAGCGCCAGGCGCAGAACGTCTACCGCATGAAGCTGCTGGGCGCGACCGTGGTGCCGGTGGAGTCGGGCTCCAAGACCCTCAAGGACGCGCTCAACGAAGCGATGCGCGACTGGGTGACGAACGTGCGCGACACGTTCTACATCATCGGCACGGTCGCGGGCCCTGATCCATACCCGCGCATGGTGCGTGACTTCAATGCGGTGGTCGGTCGCGAAGCGCGCGAGCAGATGCTCGCGGAATACGGGCGCCTGCCGGACGCGGTGACCGCGTGCGTCGGCGGTGGAAGCAACGCTATCGGGATTTTCCACGCGTTCCTCAACGACGCCCAGGTGCGCATCGTCGGCGCCGAGGCGGCCGGTGAGGGCATCGCGTCGGGGCTGCACGCGGCCTCGCTGGCGGCAGGGCGCCCCGGCGTGCTGCACGGCAACCGCACGTACGTGCTGTGCGACGACGACGGCCAGATCATCGAGACGCACTCGGTGTCGGCAGGTCTTGATTACCCCGGCGTCGGACCGGAACACGCGTTCCTCAAGGATGCCGGACGCGCCGAGTACGTCGGCATTACCGACGCGGAGGCGCTGGAGGCATTCCACCGTTTGGCGCGCACTGAAGGCATCCTGCCTGCACTCGAGTCCAGCCATGCGATCGCCCAGGCGATCAAACTGGCACGCGAACTGCCGAAGGATGCGCTGGTGCTGTGCAATCTCTCGGGGCGGGGTGATAAGGACGTTCACACGATTGCAGCGCGCGACGGCATCACGTTCTGAAGTACGCGACATGCGGCCTGCCTGGGTTGGGTAGGCTGCCCGGACGCTTCTCTGCCGTCGAGCGCCCTAGCCAGGACGCCGGCTCTTTCGATGCCCCGAGCCGTGCCCACGGGGCCGCACGCGAAACCACCAAAGCACCCATGAATCGTATCGACACCTGTTTCGCGCAGCTCCGTACCTCAGGCCGCAAGGCACTGGTGCCGTTCGTAACGGCCGGCGACCCGTCACTAGAGGCAACCGTTCCTGTGATGCACGCGCTGGCGGCCGCGGGTGCCGATGTGATCGAACTCGGCGTGCCGTTCTCCGACCCCATGGCTGACGGGCCGACGATCCAGCGCAGCTCCGAACGCGCGCTGTCGCGCGGTGCCGGGTTGTCGTACGTGTTCGAGTGCGTGCGAAGGTTCCGCGAGCGCGATGACCGCACGCCGGTGGTGCTGATGGGTTATCTCAACCCTGTGGAGATCCGCGGCGCGGCGCGTTTCGCGCGCGATGCCGTCGCGGCGGGCGTGGATGGCGTGCTGCTGGTGGACCTGCCGCCGGAAGAGGCTGCCGAGTTCCGCGAGGCATTCGTCAGCCACGGGCTCGCGCTGATCCTGCTGGCGGCGCCCACCACCTCGGACGAGCGCATCGCCCAGCTCTGCGCGCAGGCGTCCGGCTATCTGTACTACGTCAGCTTCGCGGGTGTCACCGGCGCGGACCGCCTGGACACCGGCGAGGCCAGCGCGAGGCTGCAGACCATCCGCGCCCGGAGCCCCGTCCCGGTCGTGGCCGGCTTCGGAATCCGCGACGCCGCGAGCGCCGCAGCGATGGCGGTTGAGGCCGACGGCGTGGTGGTTGGCAGTGCGCTCGTCGCGGCACTGTCCGAGGCCGAGCGCCCCGAAGACGCGGCCACCGCGTTCCTTGCACCGCTGCGCGCTGCGCTGGACGGCTGAGTCCGCGCGCTGCTGAGCTAGACTGGCGCGCTGGCTGGCGCTCGCGCCGGTCGTCCATCAAGCTTGAACGGGGTCACCTATCGCATGTCCTGGCTGAAGAAACTCATGCCCTCCGGCATCCGCACCGAAACCGGCGCGGCGAAGCGACGCAGCGTGCCCGAGGGGCTGTGGGAGAAATGCGACAAGTGCAGTGCGGTGCTCTACCGCCCGGAGCTCGAGGAAAATCTCGAGGTCTGCCCGAAATGCGGCTTCCACATGCCGATCCGCGCGCGGGCGCGCCTCGCATCGCTGTTCGACCCCAACAGCACCTCCGAGATTGCCGGCGAACTGGGACCCACCGACGTGCTGCGCTTTCGTGACCAGAAGCGCTACGCGGACCGCATCCGTGCTGCGCAGAAGTCCACCGGCGAGCGCGACGCGCTGGTCGCGCTTCGGGGAACAATGCACTCGCGGCCGCTGGTGGCCTGTTCGTTCGACTTCGCGTTCATGGGCGGCTCGATGGGCTCGGTCGTCGGTGAGCGCTTCACGCGCGCGGCCGAGACGGCGCTCGAGCTGCACTGCCCGTTCGTGTGCTTCTCCGCCAGCGGCGGCGCGCGCATGCAGGAAAGCCTGTTCTCGCTGCTGCAGATGGCCAAGACC
>CADCUA010000408.1 GCA_902805755.1 uncultured Lysobacter sp. | reverse complement strand
TGCTGGTGATGCTGGTTATGTTGATGTTGCAGCTTCCGCTGCAGCTTTTGCCGGCGCTGCCTTGGCCCTTCCTGTCGCTACCGCTGTTTACGTCGCTATTGCGACGCACCACAACGGTCGCGTTGCGTGCCGGCTACGTCTTCCCGCCAAGCTCCCGCAATCACGCGGGCTTGCAGTGACATACGATGCGCTTGCACTCTCCCGCGCCGCGCCCGGCGTTCGCTGCT
Source organism: uncultured Lysobacter sp. (assembly GCA_902805755.1). Taxonomy (GTDB): domain Bacteria; phylum Pseudomonadota; class Gammaproteobacteria; order Xanthomonadales; family Xanthomonadaceae; genus Cognatilysobacter. The sequence goes on along the minus strand of CADCUA010000408.1, from coordinate 6,836 downwards.
CTGGCCTGCAATGAACTCAAGCACCCGCCCCATTGACCGCTGGTTCGCCAGCTATTCCGACGATCATCGCGACGCGACCAACCAGCGCATCCATGTGCTGTGCGTGCCGGCGATCGTCTGGAGCGTCATTGCGCTGCTGTGGTGCGTTCCCGCGCCGGGCACGTGGCTCCGCGATGGCGTGTGGGCGGGCATCGCCATGCTGGCGGCGGCGTTGTTCTATTACCGCGCGTCGCGACCGCTCGGGTTGGGCATAGCGGCGATGTTCCTCGTTCTGGGGCTGGTCACGCGTGCGTTGTACGAAACGCTCGGGCGCGATGGGCTGTTGTGGGCGGCTGTCGGCGTGTTCGTGCTTGCGTGGATCGGCCAGTTCGTGGGGCACAAGATCGAGGGTCGCAAGCCGAGCTTCCTGACCGACCTGACCTATCTGCTGATCGGCCCGGCCTGGGTGATGTCCAAGCTGTACCGAAAGCTCGGCTGGGCGTACTGATGCCGCTGCGCGATCTGGCGCTGGTCGCCATCATCGTGCTGGCCTGGGCCGGCAACTTCCTGACTTCGGCGCTGGCGCTGCGGGAAATCCCGCCGTTCCTGTTTACCGCCGTGCGCTTCGCGTTCCTCACGCTGGCGCTGCTGCCATTTCTGAAGCGGCCCGAGCCGGGCCAGTGGCCGCGGCTGCTCGCGGTCGGCCTGAGCGTGGGCGTGCTGCATTTTGGCCTGAGCTTTTCCGCGCTGAAGCTCGCTGGCGATCTGTCATCGCCCGCGATCGTCATGCAGAGCTACGTGCCGATGACCGCGGTGCTGGGCTGGTTCATGCTCGGCGAGCACTTCGGCTGGCGCACGGGGCTTGCGATCGCAGTCAGTTTCGCCGGCGTGCTGGTGCTCGGCTTCGATCCGTTGGTGCTGGATGAGCCGACCTCGCTGGTGCTGATGCTGATCTCCGCGTTCTTCCTCGCGCTCGGTGCGGTGCTGATGAAGAACCTGCGCGGGCTGGACGTGCTCAGCCAGCAGGGCTGGATGGGCATCATCAGCCTGCTGCCGCTGCTGGCGGTGAGCATGGTGATCGAGCCGGGTGCGATCACGCGGCTGCCGCAGGTGAGCTGGGTCGGTTGGGCCGGCGCGGCGTACGCGGCGTTCGCGGCGTCGCTGCTGGGGCATGGCCTCTTTTACGTGCTGGTGCAGCGCCACCCGGTCGCGCAGGTCACGCCATGGCTGCTGCTCACACCGGTGCTCGCGATCGGGCTGGGCGTTGCGTTCTGGGGCGACCGCCCCGGACCGCGCTTGATGATCGGCGGCGCGATGGTGCTGGGCGGCGTGTTGATGATCGCGCTGCGGGCACTGCAGCGCGCGCGTTCGGGCACGCGCACGAACAGTTGAAGATGCCGCCGGCGTGATCGCGCTGGGTCAGGCCGGTGGCGGATCGAACATCGCCGCGGTCGGCCGGAACATGCGCGGCGCGTAGCCGAGATCACGGCGCGCGGGTTCGATGTCGAACACCAGGTCGGTGCGCATGCGCTGCACCGCCGCGTCGCCCAGCCCCGCCGCGCCGCCACGTCCGCTGCGCCGTGCGGCGGCAAGCGCGAGTGCGAACAGCGGCGACGGCAGCTCCACCAGTCGCGGGCGCGGCTTCACCACCGCCAGCACGCGCCCGACCATGTCGCGATAGGGCAGCGTCTCGCCACCGGGCAATGCGTACACCTGCCCGTGGCTGGCCGGCGAGTGCAGGCAGGCCTGGGCCGCGCGCGCGAGATCATCCACATGCACCGGCTGGCGCAGGCCCAGCGCACGGCGCGGCAGCGGGAAATACCGCCAGCGCAGCGCCAGCTGCGCGATGCGCGTCAACGTGGCGTCGCGACCGGCGCCGTAGACCAGCGTGGGCCGCAGCAACGTCGCCGCGACGCCGCGCTCGTTCGCGCGATCTAGCACCTGCGTCTCGGCGCGAAGCAGGCGCATCGCGAGTTCGCGCTCGGCAGGATCGGCCGACTCGCGCTTGGTTTCCAGACTGGTGGATCCGAATGCGACCACGCGCGCGCACTGCAGGTCGCACCGCGCATACCACTGCGCGAACGCATCGAGCGGCCCGCAGCTGAAGATCGCATCCACCTGCGAGGGCAGCGATGCACAGTCGCCCAGGTCACCGTGCAGCCAGTGCAGCCCCGGCTCGTCCGCGCGCAGCTCGCGCGACACCGCGGTGACGCGCCAGCCTTCGCGCCGCAACCGCACCAGCAGGGGCTGGCCGATCTGGCCGCTGCCGCCGAACACCAGCGCGTGGCGCATGTCAGCCCGCTTCCGCGCGCGCGGGCAGCACCGCGCGCAGCCAGGCCAGCCCCACCAGCGCGGCGATGACGGACGCGGCCAGGATGCCGAGCACCGCGGCGTCATACACCGCGCGATCCTGGTAGGCGAGCGAAGCGATGAACAGGCTCATCGTGAAGCCGATGCCGCACAGCAGCCCGAGCCCCACGAGCGCGCGCACGTTCATGCCTTCCGGAAAACGCGCCCAGCCCAGCGCACGCATCAGCAGCGCGGCCGACACGATGCCGATCGGCTTGCCCAGCACCAGGCCCAGCACGATGCCCACCGGCAGCGCCGCGCCCAGCGATTCCATGCTGATGCCGTCGAGCACGAGGCCGGCGTTGACGAACGCGAACAGCGGCAGGATCGCGTACGCCACCCACGGGTGCAGCGCGTGCTCGAGATGTTCAAGCGGCGAATGCTCGATCTCGTCCGGTATGCGGTTGTTCGGGTCCACGTGCGGAATCATCAATCCCGTCGCCACGCCGGCAAGCGTTGCGTGCACGCCCGACTTCAGCACGCACACCCACAACACCACGCCGAGCAGCAGATAGGGCGTCAGCGCGGTGACGCCACGGCGGTTGATCAGCCACATCGCCGCCAGCGCCGCGCCCGCCCACGCCAGTGCGCCCAGCGACATGCCATGCGAATAGAAGATCGCGATGATCAGGATCGCGATCAGGTCATCGACCACCGCGATCGTCGACAGCAGCAGCTTCATCGCGACCGGCACGCGCGAGCCCAGCAGCGCGAGCACGCCAAGCGCGAACGCGATGTCGGTCGCGGTCGGCACCGCCCAGCCGCGCATCGCGGCCGCGTCACTGCGGTTGAGCAGCGTGAACAGCAACGCCGGGACGATGACGCCGGCGACCGCGCACACCAGCGGCAGCACCAGCCGGTCGCGGCCGGCGAGCTGGCCGGTCAGCGCTTCGCGCTTGATCTCCAGCGCGACCAGTAGGAAGAAGATCGCCATCAGCCCGTCGTTGATCCACAGCAGCAGCGGCTTGGCGATCTCGAGTGCGCCTACGCGCACGTGCACCGGCACCTGGCGGAACGCTTCGTACAGACTTTCGAACGGCGAGTTCGCGGCGACCAGTGCGAACGCGGCCGCCACGATCAGCAGAATGCCGCCAGCGGCTTCAAGCCGGAAAAATTCGCTCAATGCGTGCAGCGCCCGGGTCGGCAATGGCGCCGTATCAGGGGATGAAGGATTCATCCGCCTAGTATAGGTCGCGGCGCGTTGACGCTTTTGTGCGCGACCGTGCCCGACTGACGCCGCGTCAGCGGTTGATCAGCAGCAGTTCGAAGGCCACCCACGCCGCGAAAGCAACGAGCAGCAACCCGCCCTCGCCCTTGCTGACACGCAGATCGCCGCGCAGCACCGGATACAGCATCATTGCGAACGCGAGCGCCGCGGGCAGCTCCATGCGCAGGAACGAGCGCGGCATGGCGAGTGCATCGAGCGCGGCCATGCCGCCGATCACGAACAGCAGGTTGAACAGGCTGGAGCCGAGCACGTGGCCGGCGACGATATCGCCCTGCCCGCGCCGCGCCGCCGCGATCGCCGCCGCCACTTCCGGCAATGCGGTGCCGATCGCGACCGGCAACAGGCCCATCAGCACGGGCGACAGGCCGATCGCCTCGCCGATCTGCGGGGCGCCGCGCACCACCAGGCGCGAGCCGTAATACAGCAGCGCAATCGCGAGCGCGACGCGCAGCAGGTTCTGCACAAGGTCGGTGCTGGTGCGCGCGAACGCCTCGATCTCCTCGCGCAGCTCTGGCGATTCGTTGCGCGAACGCGACAGCGCGAACACGACCACGGCGACGAACGCCACCAGCATCAACACGCCTTCGAACTGCGAGATCGCGCCGTCCAGCCCGAACACGATCAACGCCACCGTGCCCAGCACCAGCACCAGCCACAGCGGCTTCAGCGCGTGCCAGCCCACGGCGATCGGCGCGAACAACGCGGCGGCGCCTAGCGTCAGCCCGATGTTCGCGACATTGCTGCCCACCGCATTGCCCAGCGCCAGCGAGGCCTGCCCGGTGGCGAGCGCATGCGCATTGACCGCCAGCTCCGGCAGCGACGTGGCGAATGCCACCAGCAACAGGCCGATCGCGAATGGCGACAGCCCCGCGCGCTGGCCGAGACCGGACGCGCCTTTGACGATCGAGTCGCCGCCCAGTGCGAGCAGCACCAGGCCGAGGACGAACATGCCGCTGGCTTCAAGCATCGGGGTGGTTCCTTGTGGCGGAAAGCCGGTTCAGGCACGTCCGGTCGAGTGTCCAGCCGGTCGCGTCAACGCATTGCCAATGCCGTGCGGCATGCCGTGACGACAACCGGCTTCCCGGACGGGTGGACCGGAGAATCGACCGAAGCGTAACAGCCGGGTCGGCATGCAAGGTCGCGGAGGCAAACCACGTCATTACGACATCGCTGTCCATGCAGCGCCGGCCGCCCTGTCCATCGGCGGCGCGGACAAGGGTTGCCCGACGCGCAACGCAATGCCTGCCTATGCCTCAGCTGCAACCTTCGACGTAATCGACCTGCGGCGCCTGCCCCGCGCGCCAGCGTGTCACGCGGCCCTGCGCATCGGTCTCGAACACGAGGATGCCTGCCGCACCGGGCGAGGGAACGCGCAGGTAGTGCGCGCCCTTGACGTACTCGTGCGGCTGCGCCGTGACGCGACCGGGATACAGCGCCTCGATCTGAGCGCGCGTCATGCCCACCTTGCCGCCACCCGGCGCAAGTTCGCGGTCATGCCCGATGTCGTAGCGCACGAAGCGGCCGCCCTCGAACATGAGGCCGAACTCTGCGCCCGTTTTCGCCCACACCGGGCGCAGGTAGGCGCAGTTGTCGGGCAGCACCTCGTCGCCGACCAGGTCTCCGCCCCACGCCTTGCGAGCTTCTTCGACCGTCATGCCGATGCTCAGATTGCCGTAGCCGTTTGCGCGCGCCAGTGGCTCATCGCCTGCCAACGGATCCGGCGCTAACACGGGCGACGCGCCCGGGGTGTCGGGACCGGTGGCTGCCGACGCAGGTGCCTCGCCTGTTGCCGGGGTGGCCGATGGCGCAGCGCCCTCGCCCGCTGTTGGCGCCGATGCAGCGCCTGTTTCAGGAGCGGCCGGCGGCTGCGCGCTGCATGCGGCCAGCGCGATCACGAGCAGTGGAACGAGCTTGTTCATCGACGGTCCTGCGTTGATTGCGAACGCGCAGGCTTATGCGTCGGTGATGAACATGCCGCGAAGCCTCAGCGTGGCGCAGCGCCGTCGAAGTGCTTGCGAAGCCCCGCCCAGCAGGCCTGGTAATCGCGTTGCCGGTGCGCGGCATCGACCGCCTGCTGCGTGGGCCGGATGACCGCGCGCGCCTCGAACATGAAAGCCATCGTCTCGCGCACCACGTCCGGTTTGCTGAGGTCCGCGTTCGACGCTTTCTCGAACGTCGCCGCGTCCGGCCCGTGCCCGGTCATCGAGTTGTGCAACGAGCAGCCGCCTGGAGCGAAGCCTTCCGCCTTCGCGTCATACACGCCATGGATCAGGCCCATGAACTCGCTGGCGATGTTGCGGTGGAACCACGGTGGACGGAACGTGTCCTGCGCGACCAGCCAGCGCGGCGGGAAGATCACGAAGTCCATGTTGCCCACGCCCGGCGTGTCGCTGGGGCTGGTGAGGACAAGGAAGATGGACGGGTCGGGATGATCGAAGCTGATCGAACCGATCGTGTTGAAGTGGCGCAGGTCGTACTTGTACGGCACGTGGTTGCCATGCCAGCCGACCACGTCCAGCGGCGAGTGCTGGATGTCCGCGCGCCACAGATGGCCCTGGAACTTCGCGATCAGTTCAAACTCGCCTTCGCGATCCTCGAACGCGGCGTTCGGCGTGAGGAAATCGCGCGGGTTCGCCAGCCCGTTGCTGCCGATCGGCCCGAGATCGGGCAGGCGCATGAACGCACCGAAGTTCTCGCAGATGTAGCCACGCGCCTGTCCATCGGGCAGCGACACGCTGAAGCGGATGCCGCGCGGGATCACCGCGATTTCCTGCGGCTCGACCTCCACCACGCCCAGCTCGGTTTCGATGTGCAGGCGCCCGAGCTGCGGCACGATCAGAAGCTCGCCGTCGGCATCGTAGAAGTACCGTCCCTGCATGTTGCGGTTCGCCGCATACAGGTGCACGCCGATGCCGTTTTGCGCGGCCGGGCAGCCGTTGCCGGCCATCGTGAACAAGCCATCGACGAAATCCACCGCCCCGTCTTCGGGCATAGGCAGCGGGCTCCAGCGCATCTGGTCCGGGCTGACCGGGCCGCTGCTGAAATCACTGTGCAGCGTGCGCGCGGCCGGGCCTTCGTAACGCGAGAACGGACCGTGCATCGCCGCCGGGCGGATCCGGTACAACCAGCTGCGACGGTTCTCCGCACGCGGCGCGGTGAACGCGGTGCCGGAGATCTGCTCGGCATACAGCCCGTGCGCGACGCGCTGCGGCGAGTTGCGGCCGACCGGCAACGTGCCCGGCACGGCTTCGGTCGCGAACTCGTTGCCGAAGCCGGACTG
>CADCUA010000407.1 GCA_902805755.1 uncultured Lysobacter sp. | reverse complement strand
CGGCGGCAACTTGGCCGGGTTGTCCATGGAGATGATCGAGCCATCGGTCTTGAGCACCTCGTACACCACCGTCGGCGCGGTGCTGATGAGGTTGAGGTCGTATTCGCGCTCCAGGCGCTCCTGCACGATCTCCATGTGCAGCATGCCGAGGAAGCCACAACGGAACCCGAAGCCCATCGCTTCCGAACTTTCCGGCTCGAAGCGCAGCGCGGCGTCGTTCAGGCGCAGCTTGTCCAACGCCTCGCGCAGGTCCGGGTAATCCTCGGCATCGACCGGGAACAGGCCGGCGAACACGCGCGGCTGCATTTCCTGGAAGCCCGGCAGCGGCTTGAGCGCCGGGTCGGCGGTCAGCGTCAGCGTGTCGCCCACCGGCGCGCCGTGCACGTCCTTGATTGCCGCGTGGATCCAGCCCACCTCGCCCGCACGCAGCGCCGGCAATTCCTTGCGCTTCGGTGTGAACACGCCGACCTTGTCGACCTGGTGCGAGCGGCCGGTGGACATCACCAGCAGCTTGTCGCCGGGCTTGATCTCGCCCTGCATCACGCGCACCAGCGAGACGACGCCGAGGTAGTTGTCGAACCACGAGTCGATGATCAGCGCCTGCAGCTTGTCGGTATCGCGCGGCTTCGGCGGCGGAATGCGCAGCACGATCGCTTCGAGCACCTCGATGACGTTCAGGCCGGTCTTCGCGCTGATCGCCACCGCGTCCTCGGCATCGATGCCGATCACGGCTTCGATTTCAGCCTTCGCACGCTCGATGTCGGCGGTGGGAAGGTCAATCTTGTTGAGCACGGGAACGACTTCTAGCCCCTGCTCCACCGCGGTGTAGCAGTTCGCGACCGACTGCGCCTCGACGCCCTGTGCGGCGTCCACCACAAGCAGCGCACCTTCGCATGCAGCGAGCGAACGGCTGACCTCGTAGCTGAAGTCGACGTGGCCAGGGGTGTCGATGAAGTTCAGGAAATACGTCTTGCCGTCGCGCGCGGTGTACGGCAGCGAAACGGACTGGGCCTTGATCGTGATGCCCCGCTCGCGCTCGATCGGATTCGAATCGAGAACCTGGGCTTCCATCTCGCGGGCCTCGAGGCCGCCGCACAGCTGGATGATGCGGTCGGCGAGCGTCGACTTGCCGTGGTCGACGTGGGCGATGATGGAAAAATTGCGGATCTGCTGCATCGGGGCGGTATTGCTCGCGAAAACGGGCTGAATGGCGGGCGAAACAACCCGGGAGTATCGCATACCCCATCACCCCGCCTGCGACCTCGAAGCCGCAGGCGGGTGGCAATCAGCGCCGCTCGGTCGGGATCGTGATGAACTGCGTGTTCGCACCGCGACGCACGCGCAGCATTGCCACCTGACCGGCAGCGACGGCCCCGAGCGCACGTTCGAACGCAGCCGCCGAGGCCACCGGCGTGCGGCCGACCGAGAGCACCACGTCGCCGGGCTGCAGGCCCGCTTCGCGCGCGGCAGCGCCTTCGACGCGCGCGACAATCACGCCTTCGCCCGAGGCAAGGCCCAGGCGCTGCCGTTCCGCCGCGGTCACGTCACGCACCGCGAGTCCCAGGGCATTGCGCGCGGCAGGCTCGGCCGGGCTTGCGGCCGGGGCCGGTGCACCGTCGGCAGCAGCGGCGGCTTCGGTCGGCAGTGCGTCCAGCACGACGGGCACGTCACGATTGCGGCCATCGCGGATGAGCGAGATTGTTGTCCGCGAGCCCGGTGCGAGCAGCCCGATCAGCGGCGGCAGATCGCTGGAGACATTGACAGGCTTGCCGTTCACCGCGCGTATCACGTCGCCCGGCTCGATGCCGGCCTTCGCGGCGGCGCCACCGGGCTGGACGGCGTTGACCAGGGCGCCGCGCGTATCGGGCAGGCCCAACGCTTTCGACTCGTCGGCGGTGATCTGCTGCACGCCGACGCCAAGCAGACCGCGACTCACGCGACCCGTGGTGCGCAGCTGCTGCACGGCGTTCATGGCGACGTCGATCGGGATCGCGAAGCTCACGCCCATGTAGCCGCCGGAGTTGCTGAAAATCTGCGAGTTGATGCCGACCACTTCACCGCGCGTGTTGAGCAGCGGGCCGCCGGAGTTGCCGCGGTTGATCGCCACGTCGGTCTGGATGAACGGCACGTACTGCTGGTTCGCGTAAGGATTCGCGCGACCGACCGCGCTCACGATGCCGGCGGTGACGGAATGCTCGAGCCCGAATGGCGAGCCGATCGCCACCACCCACTGCCCGGGCTTGAGAGCCTGCGCGCTCGTGCGCAGTGCCGGCAGTCCCTTGCCCTCTACCTTCAGCAGCGCGACGTCGGACTGCTGATCGCTGCCGACCACCTTTGCGGTGAATTCGCGACGGTCCGCCAGGCGCACCGTGACCTTGTCGGCGCCCTCGACCACGTGGTGGTTCGTCAGCACGTAACCATCATCGGAAATCATGAAGCCGGTGCCCTGCGAAACACCACGCGGACGCGGGCCCTGCTGGCCGCCCGGGCCGCCGGGGCCACCCGGCATCGGGAATTCATCGCCGAAGAAGC
>CADCUA010000406.1 GCA_902805755.1 uncultured Lysobacter sp. | reverse complement strand
CGCGATCAGTTCACGCTGCAGTGCGTCGTCGGGGGTTTCGCCCGCGAGCAGCGTCACGTACGCATAGATGCCCTGGCCCTTGAGATCGTGCGGGAAGCCGACGACCGCGGCTTCGGCCACTTTCGGATGCGAGACCAGCGCGCTTTCGACTTCGGCCGTGCCGATGCGATGGCCGCTGACGTTGATGACGTCGTCGACGCGTCCGGTGATCCAGTAATCGCCGTCCGCATCGCGCCGGCAGCCGTCGCCGGTGAAGTACATGCCCGGATACGCACGGAAATAGGTTTCGATGAAACGCGCGTGGTCGCCGTACACGCTGCGCATCTGCCCCGGCCACGAATCGAGCAGCACAAGGTTGCCCTCCGCCGCGCCGTCCAGCATCTCCCCGTGCGCATCGACCAGCGCCGGGCGCACGCCGAAGAACGGTTTCGTTGCCGAGCCGGGCTTGAGATCGGTCGCGCCGGGGAGCGGTGCGATCAGGATGCCGCCGGTCTCGGTCTGCCACCACGTGTCCACGACCGGGCAGCGCGAATCGCCGACGACCTCGTGATACCAGCGCCAAGCTTCCGGATTGATCGGCTCACCGACGCTGCCCAGCAGGCGCAGGCTGCTGCGCGAAGTCGCTTTCACCGGCGCATCGCCTTCGCGCATCAGGGCGCGGATCGCGGTCGGTGCGGTGTAGAACAGCGTGACGCGGTGCTTGTCGATGACCTGCCAGAAGCGCGACACATCGGGGTAATTCGGTACGCCTTCGAACACCAGCGAAGTCGCGCCGTTCGCGAGCGGGCCGTACACGCCGTAACTGTGCCCGGTCACCCAGCCCACGTCGGCCGTGCACCAGTACACATCGTCCTCGCGCAGGTCGAACACGCATTCGTGCGTGTACGCGGCATAGACGAGATACCCGCCGGTCGTATGCAGCACGCCCTTAGGCTTGCCGGTGCTGCCCGATGTGTAGAGGATGAAGAGCGGATCCTCGGCATTCATCGCCTCGGGCTCGCAGTCGCTGCCCTGTCCGTTGACCACCGCATCGAACCAGCGATCGCGCGGCATCTGCATGTCGACCGCGCCACCGGTGTTGCGAACGACCAGCACGGTTTCGACCGAATCGGTGCCCGGCAGCTTCAGCGCCGCATCGACGTTCGCCTTCAGCGGCGTGCGCCGGCCGCCACGCAGGCCCTCATCGGCGGTGATGATCAGCCTGCTGGCGCAATCGCTGACGCGGTCGGCGATCGACTGCGGCGCGAAGCCGCCGAACACCACCGAATGCACCGCGCCGATGCGCGCGCAGGCAAGCATCGCAACGACGGCCTCGACGACCATCGGCAGGTAGATCGTGACGCGGTCGCCCTTGCGCACGCCGAGGTTGCGCAAGGCATTGCCGAGCGCGCACACGCGCGCATGCAGCTCGCGATAGCTCACGTATTGCGCGGGCCTCGCGGGGTCGTCGGGCTCGAAGATCAGTGCGGGTTTGTCACCGCGCGTGGCGAGGTGCCGGTCCAGGCAGCTGACGCTCGCGTTGAGCACGCCGTCGGCGTACCAGCGGATGCGGAAATCCTCGACGCGGAAGCTCACGTCACGGATCTGCGTGGGCGCGCGCATCCACTCGACGCGCTGCGCGATGCGCGCCCAGAACGCCTCGGGCTGCTCGAGCGATTCGGCGTACAGCCGCTCGTACTCGGCGCGCGTGATGCGGGCTTCGGCGGCGAAGCGCGCGTCGACGGGATGGATGGCGGCGGCGGACATGGCACGCTCCAGCGGGAGGTCTTGAGGTGTCGAAGTGTGCCGCATCCGTCGCAAGCCGGCGTCGCCCTGTGGAAGCGTTCGCGCTGCGCGGGCGCACGACCACCGCGTATTCAATGCACGAGGCAGCACCGATCCGGTCGCACGATTGCTGTCGCTTCCGCTGCAGTCTTCGGCGCGAGATACGCGGGTTCGCGCACCCAGACCCCAGTTGCCGCGCACGCGGGCTCGGTTGCAGAGTCTGCTGCAACCGGCGTGCATCGCAGACCGCTACGCACTGCGTTTGCCCGCAAGCGCGGCCGACGGCACTCTGGTGGCAGACCCATGCCGGCGACGGCTTCGAACCGGAGTTCCGCACATGCCCGCCACCGCTGGTGCACCCCCGTCGGGCGCGCTCACCCAGAGCCACCGCAAGGTCATCCTCGCCTCGAGCCTGGGCACGATCTTCGAGTGGTACGACTTCTACCTCTACGGCGCGCTGGCGGTGATCATCGCCAAGCAGTTCTTCAGCGGTGTCAACGAAACCACCGGCTTCATCTTCGCGCTGCTCGCGTTCGCGGCCGGCTTCGCGGTGCGGCCGTTCGGCGCGCTGGTGTTCGGGCGACTCGGTGACCTGGTCGGGCGCAAGTACACGTTCCTGGTGACCATCGTGCTGATGGGCGTCTCCACGTTCCTCGTCGGCGTGCTGCCGAATTACGCGTCGATCGGCATCGCCGCGCCGATCATCCTCGTCGTGCTGCGCATGGCGCAGGGCCTCGCGCTCGGTGGCGAGTACGGTGGCGCCGCGACGTACGTGGCCGAGCACGCGCCGCAGGGCAAGCGCGGGCTGTACACGAGCTTCATCCAGACCACCGCGACGATCGGCCTGCTGCTGTCGCTGGTGGTGATCCTCGCGGTGCGTGAAACGGTCGGCGTGGAGGCGTTCGAGGCCTGGGGCTGGCGCATCCCGTTCCTGCTGTCGATCCTGCTGCTCGGCGTGTCGGTGTGGATCCGCATGCAGTTGCATGAATCGCCGCTGTTCCAGCAGATGCAGGCCGAAGGCAAGGGCAGCAAATCCCCACTGCGCGAGAGCTTCCTGTCAAAGAACGGGCGCATCGTGCTGCTTGCGTTGTTCGGCGCGACCGCGGGACAGGCGGTGGTGTGGTACGCGGGCCAGTTCTACGCGATGTACTTCCTCACGCAGTCGCTCAAGGTCGATGCGACCACCACATGGCTGCTGATCGGCGGCGCGCTGATCATCGGCACGCCGTTCTTCGTGTTCTTCGGCTGGCTGTCGGACAGGATCGGCCGCAAGAAGATCGTCATGGCCGGCTGCCTGATCGCCGCGCTCACCTATTTCCCGCTGTTCAAGGCGCTTACGCATTACGCGAATCCCGCGATCGCCGAGGCCAGCGCGCGTGCACCGGCCGTGGTCACCGCCGATCCGGACACCTGCAGCTTCCAGTTCGATCCGGTCGGCAAGAAGAAATTCACCAGCTCATGCGACATCGCGACCGCGGCGCTGGCGAAGGCGGGCGTGCCGTACACGATCCAGCCGGCAGCGGCCGGAACGATGGCGAGCCTCGCGATCGGCACTGCGCGCCTGGGCAGCTACGAGGCGGCGGGGCTGGACGCGGGCACTACGAAAGTGCGCAGCGACGCATTTGCCGCATCGCTCAACGCGGCGCTGGCCGCAAACGGGTATCCGGCAGCCGCCGAGGACGCACGCATCAACAAGCCGATGGTGCTGCTGATCCTGACCATCCTCGTGCTGTACGTGACCATGGTCTACGGCCCGATCGCGGCGTGGCTGGTGGAGCTGTTCCCCACGCGCATCCGCTACACGTCGATGTCATTGCCGTACCACATCGGCAACGGCTGGTTCGGCGGCTTTCTGCCCACGATCTCGTTCGCGCTGGTCGCGGCGACCGGCAACATGTACTACGGGCTGTGGTACCCGATCGTCATCGCATTGGCGACGTTCGTGATCGGCTCGCTGTTCCTGCGCGAGACGAAGGACGTCGATATCCGCGATTAGCGCTGCAATAGGCTCGCCGCGGTGTTCGCGATGCGGCTTACTGCGGTCGCGCGCGGCGGCGTGTGCGCAGGGCCTGGATGAACTCGAGCACCGCGGGCATCGCCGCGAATATCAGCGACAGGCCGAGCACGGTAATGATGAGCGTGGGCGGCAGCGGCGGATCGCGCAGCCGCCAGGCCCATTGCGCGGTGTCCAGCGCAAGCAGGCGCTGCATCTCGGGCCAATGCGCCACGGCGAGGATCGCGAACGCGATGAATGGCAGCAGCTCCAGCCAGCCGTGGATCAGTTGCTCGAACGCGCCGATGCGCCGGTGCCTGAGGGTGTAGGCGACGTCCCAGTACGTGGTCAGCGTGTGCGCAATCACCAGCATTGCAAGCACCAGCAGCACGGGCGCGGTGATCTCGAGAAACAGGATCATCAACGTGCCGATGCCGACCTGCGCGAGCATCACCAGATGCAACGCGGATTCGTACACGCCGGAGGTGTGCGGCAGGTCGCTGCGCTGGTGGCTCAACGCATCGGCGACGCCGGTCACCAGCCACATCGGGAACACGCCGTACAGCAGCAGGCCCATCAGCAGAGCGTCGGTGGTCATGGGGAGCGGGCGCAGGACGTGTGATGCGTGCTTCGCATGCACAGGCTGCGACGTGGAAGTCCTTCAACACGGCGGTGCCGGTAGCGTGCGCAGGTAAGGCGCTAGGCCGGGTGAACGGCGTTAGGCGGTTTGTACTGCGGCGTTGCTGCCGCACGTCGACACCCGCAGCTTCAACCGGACCGTGTCGGACCGCGCATGCACGGGCTTTTCGGCAGCCAACGCCGATACGGTCCAGTCAGCGTGACAGCGCAGCGCGGTCTATCGGCCGCACCTTTGCTGCTTACGTGTTACGCGGCGTGAGCGATCGCTTTGGTACCCAGATCGCCCGTGCTTCTCAGCGCGGCGGCGCCGCCAGTTCACGCGCATCCAGCACGCCGTTGCGGTCCAGATCCTGCCGGCCGAACGCTTCGGCCAGTGCCTGCCGGTGGGCGGAAAGACTGACGGGCTTGCCGCGTCCACCCGGAAGCTCGGCCGCTACGAGCTGGCCGTCACCGTTACGGTCCATGCGCTGGAACGCGTAGCCGAGCCAGTCCTGGTATTCGCCCAGTGAAACGCGTCCATCGCGATCGCGATCCATGCGCATCAGGTAATCGGCGCCGCCGTCCATCTGCGCATGCGCGCCGGACGCCGCAAGCAGCAGCGCGAGTAAAAAAAAGCCCGCGCGGTGAGGCGCGGGCTTGAGCAGCGATAAGCAATGCATTGAATCAGACCCGGGCGGGCACGAGCGCATAACCCTTCAGGCGCTGCGAGAACGCTTCCAGCGCGTGGATGCCGCTGGCCTCGGCCTCGGCGCACCAGGCATGCAGCTTCGCCAGCGTGACCTGCGCATCGTTCGAACGCTCGTCCAGCACCTGCGCAAGTTTCGCGCGGTACTCGGCCAGCTGCGCCATGCGCGGCTGCTCGGCCAGCCACGCCTGCAGGCGGGCCTGTGCGTCGCCGTCCAGCCAGCGACCACCGTCCGCCAGCCCCTGTCGCAGCTTGCGCGGCAGCGACACATGCGCCTCGCGCAGCGTCGGCAGCGTGACGCAGCGGTAGTAATCGGTCATGGCCTGGAAGCGGATCGCCAGCAGGGCCTTGAGCGTTTCGCTATCGGGCATCGCGATGTTCGGACGCACGTCGAGCGACGGCGCAACGCGCAGCACTTTCGCGAGGCCGACCTTCTCGAGCGCCTTGATCGTGAACCAGCCGATGTCGAACTCGAACCTGCGCAGCGAGAACTTCGCCGAGGACGGGAACGCGTGGTGGTTGTTGTGCAGCTCCTCGCCGCCGATCCAGAACGCCCACGGCGTCAGGTTCGTCGCCGTGTCGGTGGTCTCGAAGTTGCGGTAGCCCCACCAGTGGCCGAGGCCATTGATGACACCGGCGGCCCAGAACGGGATCCACGCCATCTGGATCGCCCACACGGCCACGCCCTTGAAGCCGAACAGCGCGAAGCTGATGAACAGCAGCAGCGTCGGGCCCAGCGTTGCGTACGGGGTGTAAAGCTTGCGTTCGATCCAGTCGTCCGGGCAGCCCTTGCCGTACTTCTCGATGTCCTCGCGCTCATCGCGCGCTCCACGGTAGAGCTCCGCGCCGCGCCAGAACACGGTCTTGATGCCCTTGATCTGCGGGCTGTGCGGGTCTTCCTCGGTCTCGCACTTGGCGTGGTGCTTGCGATGGATCGCGGCCCACTCCTTCGTGATCATCGACGTGGTCAGCCACGTCCAGAAGCGGAAGAAGTGCGCGATCACCGGATGGAAATCCACCGAGCGATGCGCCTGGCTGCGGTGCAGATAGAGGGTGACGGCGAAAATCGTCAGCTGCGTGACCACCAGCAGGTACACCAGCAACATGCCCCAGCCGGGCTGGATGACGCCACCGGCAAGGAAATCGAACAAGGACGCGGGCATTTGGACTCCGGGAACAGGTCGGCCCGACGCAGGATCGGCAGGCCGGCGCCGATGATGCCACCGTGCCAGTGGGTTTCGCATGCACGGACGTGGCGATCCGGCGTGACCCACGGGGGCCGTTCAGACCCTGCGCCAGGCCTGAGCGGCCGCAACGGTGCGGTTCACAGCCGCATTGGCGGGAACCGTCGCGCCGGATCTCACAGTCACGCCTGTGACGCAGGCCGCAAACGCAATGTTCGTCATCGACGTTCGAGTCATGCGGATGCGCGAAAGCGTGGGGATGAAGGCGGCACGTAAACTCGCCCGATGCCCGAGCTGCCCGAAGTCGAAACCACGCGCGCAGGCCTTGCGCCGCACCTGACCGGCCGCCGCGTGCGCGAGGCGATCCTGCGCCGGCCGGACCTGCGCTGGCCGATCGCCCCGGAAATCACCGCGCTGCTTCCGGGCCAGTGCATCGCAGCCGTGCGCCGGCGTGCGAAATACCTGCTGCTCGACACGGATGCCGGCAGTGCCCTGCTGCACCTGGGCATGTCCGGCAGCCTGCGCGTGCTGCCGGCCACGACGCCGGCCGGCGCGCACGACCACGTCGACCTCGCGCTCGAACCGGCGACGCAGGAGAGCACGCCGCAGGTGCTGCGCTTCAACGACCCGCGACGCTTCGGCTGCCTGTTGTGGCAGGCGCCGGGCACGGTGCATCCGCTGCTGCAGGCGCTCGGGCCCGAGCCGCTGTCGGATGCGTTCGACGGCGATTACCTGTTCGCGCTCAGCCGCGGACGCAAGGCGCCGGTGAAGAGCTTTCTCATGGATCAGCGCGTCGTGGTCGGGGTGGGCAACATCTACGCGGCCGAGGCGCTGTTCGAAGCCGGCATCTCGCCGCT
>CADCUA010000405.1 GCA_902805755.1 uncultured Lysobacter sp. | reverse complement strand
GGGGTCCTGCACAGCCTCGCTTGCGTGTCGGACACGCTCGCGAAGGTCTCACACAAGGTTGAGGGGTCGTCGACGGGCTCGCGAGGGCACCCTGATGAGCTCGACAGCATCTCCAACAGCCTGGCGAGCGTTGCAGATTTCTTCGCGAGGCTCTCGACCACGCACACGAAGCTTCTGGACAGGCTTCAGCGCGCATCGAACAAAGGAGCCCCACGGTCACCACTCCCGCCCGCTGTGACCGACTCGTTTCGGCAAAAAAAAGCCCCGCGTGAGCGGGGCTTTTCAATTGAAGCTGGAATTTGAATGGTGGAGCGGAGGGGGATCGAACCCCTGACCTTCGCGATGCGAACGCGACGCTCTCCCAGCTGAGCTACCGCCCCACGAAGCGTCGCAAGTCTAGCGGCGTGCGTCGGCGAGCGCCAGCCCCCGCGAATGCAGGCGTGTCGCAGGCAGCTGCACTGCCGGGGGCTGACGGTGCCTGTCGTGCACTTCCTGCGGCGCGTTTCAATCACGCCCCGATCGCTCGACGGTGCGGTCGCCGGAGCACGAATGAGCCATGGCGTGTTGCATCGTTGCGGCCGCCACACGCGTCGCCCGTCCCGGCCGCTGGTGGTGAAGTCAGCGGGGCCTTCCGGTGCACGTTGCGCGACGAACCGCAGCCTTGCACCGCTCTTTGCATTCAATGATGCGTGGGCTTGCCCGTCCAACGTCCACGTGTCGTGCATCGATCGATGGCGGCCCGTGCATCACGCCCGGTGCGACCACAGGCCGGTCACAAGCACTCTCCAACGGCTGCAGCCGGCGGAATCTTTGCGGGCAAATGACGATCCGCGTGGCAACGTTCGACCTGCACTCGCGAGCCCGCGGGCGGAGTCGGTGTCTCCGTGGACAAGCCATCATGCACCAGCCCCTCGGTTGGCAGGCACGCCATTGGAGGTCATTGGCGGCACGCACCGCCGCAAGCAGCAGGTGATGCGCGAGCCACCTCTATCGCGGCAAGGTCAGATTGCAGAAACCTGCCGTTCTCCACAGCCCAAAGGGGCGAATCCGGCTCGCCTGGATGCGCGCCGCGCGGTTCTCAGCTTTTCGCCGCCAGCAACGGCGCGAGCACGGGCTCGAGTGCGGCCCGCCGCCACCCGCGCAGCGCATCCGGCCACTCGCCCTCATCGAGCAGCACTTCCAGCCAGCGACGCGATGCGAGCACGCCATCGGGCAGGCCTAGTTCAGCGCTGCGCTTGGCGACGGCGTCCTGGAGCTTTCGCAGCTGTTGCTTGTCGCGCGTGTCGGTGGCGACGGCCGGGGCGTCTGACTCATCGGGCAAAGGCGTGCTCAGTGCCTGCCAGATCACGTCGCCCAGCTTGCGCGGTGCCTTCGGGTGCGTATCCAGCTGCTGTTGCAGTGCATTGCGGTCAAGCGGTGCGATGCGTGCCAGCGCAACGGCGAGTTCGTTATCGAGAATCCAGGTGCGCGGACGGTCGCTGTCGCGCGCGTACGTATCGCGCCAGCGCAGCAGCCGCAGCAGGCGCAGCTGGCCGTCGCGGTCCAGGAGCTGCGCGCTGCGCATCGAGACGTGCGGCCAGCGTTCCGGCCCTTCGTTCTCGGCGTTGAAGATCGTGCGCGTCGCATCCTCGGCCAGCCATTCGCGCCGCGCGAGTTGCGCGAGCATGCCGTCGAGCGCGTCATGCATTTCGAACAGATGGCGGACGTCGTCGGCGGCGTACTCCAGCTGCGAAGCCGACAGCGGCCGGCGCATCCAGTCCGAACGCGTCTCGCCCTTGACCAGCGCGACGCCGGTGAGTTGTTCGACCAGTTTCTGGTAGCCCAGGCCACTGCCGATGCCGGCCAGTGCGGCCGCCGCCTGCGTGTCGAACAACGGCTGCGGCACCACGCCGCACGCACGCTTGAACACCACCAGGTCCTCGCTCGGGCTGTGCATGACCTTGAGGATGCCGGCATCCACGAGGATCGGCGCCAGTGCTTCGGGCATGCCGGGGATGAGCGGGTCGACCAGCATTACGGCAAGCTGGCCCTGCGCATCCTCGTAGGCGATCTGCACGAGTGCCAGCTGCGGCCAGTACGTGCGCTCGCGGATGAACTCGGTGTCGAGCCCGATGCGGGCCGGGCGGAGCGCATGCAGCGTGTGCAGTGCGGTGGGGTCGGTGATCCAGTTCGACACGGACGAGCCTGGCTGGGCGAAGATGCCGGGGCGGGCGACAATAGCCTACTTTCGACGCGCCCGCCGTCGGCGCCCCGAGGGGCTGGGAGGAGGTTTGCGCGCGAACGTTCTGGCTGCCATCGCCCTTGCCGGCGTGCTGGTGGCGTGCTCGCGGGACCCGGCATCGGACGCCGCCGACGCGGACAGCCAAGGCGCTGCACGCGTTGCGGAGCCCGCACCGCAGGCGCGGCCGGCACCGCCCCGCGAGTGGATCGTGCCCGGTGTTGCAGTCACGCCCGAGAACATCCGCCAGTTGCGGCAGCGCGCGCTCACCGCCCTGCGCGAGGGGCGACTGTACGAAGACGACACGGCCGCCGTGCCGATCCTGCTTGCACTGCGT
>CADCUA010000404.1 GCA_902805755.1 uncultured Lysobacter sp. | reverse complement strand
CGAAGCCGCTGGCGCCCATGCTCGGAATCGACAGCCCACCGCTCGCGACCACCAGCGATGGCGCAGAGAACACGCCACGCGTCGTGTGCAGCCGGAAGCTGCCGTCATCGCGCTGCTCCACGCGCTCGATGCTGCAGCTGGTTTCAACGCGCACGCCTGCAGCTTCGGCCTCGTCCAGCAGCATCTTCACGATGAGCTTGGACGACTCGTCGCAGAACAGCTGCCCGAGCTCCTTCTCGTGGTACGCGATGCCGTGGCGTTCGACGAGTTCGACGAAGTGCCACGGCGTGTAGCGCGCCAGCGCGGATTTGCAGAAATGCGGGTTCTGCGACAGGTAGTTCGCGGGCGTGGTGCCGGTATTGGTGAAATTGCAGCGGCCGCCGCCCGACATCAGGATCTTCTTGCCAACGCGGTTCGCGTGCTCGATCACCACCGCGCGCAGGCCCCGCTGGCCGGCCGTGATCGCGCAGAACAGCCCGGCCGCGCCGCCGCCGATGATCAGGACGTCCGCGTGCTGCATGGCGATGTTCAGCGCGGCTGGGGCGGCGCTACGCGGTAGACGGGTCGCACGGACGCGCTGTCGACGTCGCTCATCAGCTGGACTTCGCCGTCCTGGATCAGGCAGTTCAAGCGCATCGTGCGCTGGAACAGGGACGCAAGCGCCTGCACGCCGTCGGCGGGGATATCGATCACGGTCAGGTTCTTGAGCCGCGACAGGCCGGCGGCGTTCTTGTCCCACCAGATGTCGGCGCTGTTGCCGCTGTAGGTCACGATCACGACCTGCTGGCAGCGCCCGCTGGCCTTGCGGACGTCCGATTCGTCGGGCTGGCCCAGGTCCACCCACTGTTCGATGTCGCCGGTGTAATCGCGCCGCCACAGGTCGGGCTCGGCTTCCGCGCTGAGGCCGCGGCCGAGCTCAAGTCGCTCATCGGCCAGCAGTGCGAACGTGAGCACGCGCACCATCAGCCGTTCCTCGGTCTCGGAAGGGTGCTGGGCGAGCGTCAGGTTGTGCGTGGCGTAGTAATGCCGGTCCATGTCGCTGACCTGCAACTCGACTTTGACGACGGTGGACTTGGGCGACATCGAGCCTGGCTCCGCAAACGGGCCGCCATTCTAGGCGGTATGCCGTCGCCCGGCCGCTGGCCTAAGCTGCGGCGGTGAAGTCCCCGCCCCACATCGACGGCGTGTCCGCCAGCCGCCTGCAACTGCCGCCCGGCCCGTGGCTGACGGTGCTGGAAGCGCTGTGCGCGCGATTCCCGGCGGTTACGGAAGCGACATGGCGTGAGCGTTTCCGTCGCGGGCGCGTGCTCGATGCGTCGGGCGCAGCGCTGGATGCAGGCGCCACGTATCGCGTGGGCATGGAGGTCTTCTATTACCGCGAGGTGGATACCGAGCGGCGGCTGCCGGAAGGCGAGTCGATCCTGCACATCGACGAGCATCTGATCGTCGCCGACAAGCCACATTTCCTGCCGGTGGTCCCGTCGGGTGGGTTCGTGACCGAGACGCTGCTTGCACGCCTGGTGCGCCGGACCGGCAACCCGGACCTTGCGCCGCTGCACCGCATCGACCGGCTCACCGCGGGCCTCGTGCTGTTTTCCGCGCACCGCGACAGTCGCGAGCGCTACCAGTCGCTGTTCCGCGAGCAGCGCATCCACAAGCGCTACGAAGCTGTTGCGCCCGCGATGCCCACGCTGCCGTTTCCGGCGGTGCATCGCAGCCGCATCGAACCGGGAGAGCCGTTCTTTCGGATGCGCGAAGCACCCGGCGATGCGAACAGCCACACGCGCGTCGATGTCATCGAACGCGGCGGAACACACTGGCGCTATGCACTGGAACCGGTCACCGGCCGCAAGCACCAGCTGCGCGTGCACATGGCCGCGCTCGGCGCGCCGATCCTGCATGACCCGCTGTACCCCGTACTGGCGGAGCAGGGCGACGATGATTTCGAGCGCCCGCTTCAGCTGCTGGCCAAGTCGCTCGCGTTCACCGATCCGATCGACGGCCGCGAGCGTGCCTTCGAAAGCCGGATGGCGCTGGGCAGGCCGGGGTAGGGCAGCCGGGTTCAGCGGGCTGCTGCGCGCGTCGGTATCGTTCCCACCCCCGGAAGGCGCGGCTCAGGATTGGCGCAGCAATTTCTTCGCGTGGACCAGCGCACACCGGGCTGGCGGCCTCTCAAGCCGTGACGTCGATGGCCGTTATCACCCGCAGCGGCGGTGCATTCCGGCTGTCGGGCCGCCTGCGGCCACTGCCCGTTGGTCTGCACCTTGCCACTCGACGGAACGGGTACAGTCCGGTGCAAGGGCGAGCGAGGGGTTTACGTGCTGGACAAGGCTTACCAACCTGCGGGGCTTGTGCTGCTGCTCGCCGCCGCGCTGTGGCTCGCGCTGGGCGTGCCGCTGGTTTCCAGACTGCCGTCCGACTACCAGTCGGAGATGTATTTCGACTCGACCGCGCGCGCCAGAGAGACACCCACCGCCTCCTGGGAGCAGCTGGCCCTCGTCGGCCGTCGCGTGGACGCCACGCTGCTGAGCACCGACCGCCGCAGCGTCATCCAGTCCGA
>CADCUA010000403.1 GCA_902805755.1 uncultured Lysobacter sp. | reverse complement strand
TCCGACCGCAGAAACACAATGCTGTCGACCTCGATCAGGTGGACCGTTTGCCCGGTCGATGCCTTCAGGCGACGGAGCGGCTGAGCGGTCGGGCGGTTGTCCAGGCGAGCTGCCAGCTCCTCCAGGCGACTCAACATATCGAGCGGCGCACCGGCCGGGAGCCGGCTCTTCAATCGGCTCACTGTGTCAGCCAGCCGGGATGGCTCGACTGGTTTTACGAGGTAATCGAGCGCACCGGCATCGAAGGCCTGGACTGCATAGTCGGTATAGGCCGTCACGAACACGATGTGGGCACGGCGTCCAATCGCCCGCGCGGCGTCGATGCCGTTTACTCCAGGCATCTGCACGTCCAGGAAACAGATGTCGGGCGCATGGCGCTCAAACAGTTCGACTGCTTCGCGACCGTTGCGCGCACGGGCAACAACCGCGAGTTCCGGCCAGACATCCTTGAGCATGCGCGCCAGGCTCTGGCGAAGCAGCGGCTCGTCGTCGGCAATCAGTGCGCCGGGGGCGTCAAGACTCATGGGGCTCTCGGTGGGGCAGAGTCAGCCGGGCCAGCGTCCCGCGTGGAGTCACAGGTTCAAGATCGACCGCAGCCGCTGAGCCGTATCCAAGCCGCAGCCGTTCCCGCAGATTCTCCAGTCCGGTCCCGAGCCCGGCGGTCGATCCGCCAAGCCCGACTCCCGTGTCCCGGACTGTGACAACGCACCGATTGCCCTGGAGGCGAACGTCGACCTCGATCGAACCGCCGTCCTCGCTGGGGTCGATCCCGTGTCGAACGGCATTCTCGACAAGGACGAGGACAGCGCCCGGCGGGCACGTGACGTGAGCGGCCTGCGGTGCACACCGGATCGTGGTTGTAAGGCGGTCGGGCATCCGCATCTCCATGATCGCCAGATAGGATCGCACCAGATCGAGCTCCCGACCGGTGGTCGACGTGCTCTCGTGCAGGCGCGGTACGGCGGCACGGAGGTAACCGATGAGGCTCTCGAGCATCTCCGGGGCGTGCGCCGACCCTTGCTGCACCAGCTCCCTGATGTTGGCGAGCGTATTGAAGAGAAAGTGGGGCTCGACCTGCGCCTGCAACTGGCTCATCCGCGCCTGCAGCGCCTGCTCCGTGAACTTCGTCCGCTCCAGTTCGAACTCCAGCGCCTGCCGCTGCGTCCGGCCGCTGATTTCACGGTAGACGGCGATCATTGCAATCCACGGCGAAACCAGAATCGAGAATCCGGTGATCAGGATGTAACCGAGCCTCCTTTCCCTGTTGTGGTACCAGGTGACCGGGTCGCCCAGCGTGGTGAGCCAGTAGATCAGGGCCGCCGCCAACGGTGCAGCGACCGCCACCGCAACGATCTGCAGCGCCCAGCGTGCAACCCATCGCGGCAGACGTCTTGGCCAGCGTTCAATCAGTCCGAACACCGCAAGCAGGACGAGGCCGACGACAAGCAGGCGCAGGTACAGCATGGCGACCGCACCCTTCCAGGCCAGCGAGATCAGCGTCCCGACAAGCACTGCTGCAACAAGCACGACACGAACACGCCGCCAACTGAAGCTGTCCCGAAAGAGCTCGAAGCGCACGGTAGCGTCCATAACAGGTTGATAGAAGGCGGCGCAATGTCACAGACGTTGCTTCACTGTCGCGCAGGCACCGATGCGGCGGCCATGCCCTTGAGCCCAACTGGATTCGCGCGTCGGCCCGCAAGGAGCTGCCGCGCCACCCAGTAGATGAGCGTGCCGGTAACGAGCAGGACCGGGATCGACAGTACAGCGAGATGCCGGACCGCCTCGGGAAACTCGTCGGCCTGCCCCAGGAAGAACGACACGGCGGCGATCCAGAGCGCAAGACCCATGCGCCACAGGTGACGCAAAAGCCGGCTGCTGCCGGTGACAGGATGGCCGCGTAACACGCGTATGTCCGAGGCCGCGCCAAGCAGCGCGATCAGCGAAAAGATCACCATGCCTACTGCGGGAATGCCTTTGATCGCCATGCCGGGGGCCTGGAACGCGACTGCGGCGACGCCCAGCCCGTACACACTGGCAATAAAGCCGAAACCGCACAGCGCGGCGTGACGCTTCGGCGCAGCGTTCGGGCCCGGGCGAACGGCGAGCCAGCCGCTCGCGACCAGATAGAACGTAACCCCCGCCACGAGCACGTTCCCCGGATTTGGACGAAGCACGCTGGCCACCACCACGCCACTGAGGGTCATCACGAACATCGCGTATCCAAAAACGCGCCCCCACCCGCGGTGCCGCTCACCGCCCTTGCGCGCATACAGGGCTACGAAGCCCGCCAGAAGGGCTGCCAGCCCGCCCGCGATATGGATCCACAGCATGATGGTGTTCCTCGTTGGAATGGGACCAGTGTTGTCCCGGCTGCGGCCTTGTGGAACACGCATGCGACGAGCTGCGGATTTCGCCGCCCGAAGGGCCGCCAAGTGCCGGCATCGGGGCTGGCGTGATCGGTAGACCACTACGACGCGCATTCCGCCGTTCGTTCCCGCATTCCGCAGCTCATCGCATGGCCGTAGCCCGCGGCGCCCTTCGTGTGGAGTCTTGATCTCC
>CADCUA010000402.1 GCA_902805755.1 uncultured Lysobacter sp. | reverse complement strand
CTTCTGCGCGACGTCCTCACCGAAGAGCAGTGTTTCGGGGTACTTCGCGAACAGGTCATGCAACGCATTGTTGATCTGGATCGCCAAATGGCGCGCGGGCTGGTTCTCGGGCAGCTTCTCGGGCGAGCCGAACACCGCCAGCCGTCGCTCGGCGTAGTCCGAACGTGATGCCTCCGACTGCACGGCAAGCGGGGTATACGGCGCCAGCGGCGAGATGACGTCCTCCAGACGCTCCAGCTTCGGGCGACGGTCGGCTTCGTCGGCAGCGGCGAAGCACCTCCGACGCGTTGCCTCGTACAAGTCCAGCACCTGCTGCTTCGACATCAGTCCGGATTCGAGCGCGATCGCCGCCGAACGCAGCAGCGGATCGGTTGCCTCGACTGCACAGAGCTCCTCCACCGAGCGCCATTCGATCTCGAAGTCCGTTCCTGCGTGACCCATGATGCGCGTCGTGCGCAGGTGAAGGAACGTCGGCCTGCGCGTGCGGCGGCAGTGTTCAACCGCGCGCTGCACCTGTCCGTAACCGTTCGCAAGGTCGAGGCCGTCGGCATGGAAGTAGTCGAGTCCATGCATATCGCGGAAGCGGTTGCCGATCCAGCCGTCCGGCGTCTTCACCGAGATGCCGATGCCGTTGTCCTCACAGACAAACAAAACGGGCGCCGGCAGCTTCTGGTACGCGGTCCATGCGGCCGCGTTGAATGCGGTCTGGGCGGTCGCGTGATTGGCTGACGCGTCGCCGAACGAGCAGATCGCGATGCTGTCGTCCGGAATCGGCAGCGCGTGGCCGATGCGGCGCGCGGCCTCGATCGCAACCGCGGTGCCAAGAGCCTTCGGAAGATGCGATGCGATCGTCGACGTCTGCGGCAGCACCCAGAGCGGCTTGCTGCCCCAGACCTTGTGGCGCCCGCCCGATGCGGGGTCGTCCTTGCTGGCGGCGAAGCTCAGCGCGGAGTCCATCACCGGGTCCATGCCCGGCAGCTTGCGGAAGCGCTCGGCCATGAAGCCGCCGCTGCGGTAATGCAGGAACGCGGGATCGGTGTGGCGCGTGAGCCGCGCGACCATCGCGTTGCCCTCGTGCCCGGAACTGCCGATCGTGTAGAAGACCTTGTTCTGCACGCGCAGCACTCGCGCCATCAGGTCCAGGTGCCGGCTGATCAACTGCGACTCGAACAACTCCGCGAACGCCTGTGCCGACAGCGCACTGCCGTCGAGGATCGCTTCATCCGGCGAAGGACGTGCGTCGACGCGTCCGTTCCATGCGTTCACGAATTCGGAGAAATTGACGTCGCAGATCTCGGCCCGATTGAGGCCTTTCATGCGTGCGGGGATGGACAGTGCGGACATTGGAGGACCGGCAGGAGGAGAGAGCGAACCGCAGCGTCACGCCGAAGCGGTGATCAGAGCGCGTGCGGTCGGGTCGGGTTCGGGCAATGGAACGAACAAGGGCGTGGCGCGCACGCGGGCCAGCCAGTCGCGTATTGCAGGATAGGCGTTCAGTGCAATGCCACCGTCGCCGGCCACATCGGTATAGGCGAACAGCGCGATGTCGGCGATGCCGTAACGTTCGCCAGTGAACCAGCGTGCGCGGGACAGGTGCCGCTCCATCACCGAGAGCGCGTCGTGCGACTTGGCACGCAACTGCGGCAGGCTGGCGCGGCGCGGGGAATCCATCGGCGTCCAGCCGCAGATGAAACGTGCGACCGCGACATACGGCTCGTGGCTGTACTGCTCGAAGAACATCCAGCTCATCGCCTGCGCACGCTGCCATGCGTCGACCGGCAGGAACTCGGTGCCGTCCGCGAGCCAATAGAGGATCGCGTTCGATTCGGCAAGGACACGACCGTCCTCGAGTTCGATGATCGGCACCTTGCCGTTCGGGTTCTTCGCGAGGTATCCGGGCGTACGCGTTGCGCCGGCGCTGCTGTCGGTTTCGATCCAGCGATAGGGCTTGCCCATTTGCTCCAGCAGCAGCCGAATCTTGTGGCAGTTACCGGACGGCGAGAAGCCATGGACCGTGATCATGCCGCGGCGCCCCGATGTGCACGCCATTCGTCGCGCGTCTGCCCCCAGACTTCGATTACATGCGCGTCGAGCGGCGGTGGGAAGCGGCCGGGCCCACGGTTGCGGGCACCAAGGCGCTTTGCAACAGCCTGCGAGGCGGTGTTCGCTGGTGCGATGGAATGGATAATTTCATCCCACCCCAGCGTCTCGAATGCCCAGTCCATCGCGGCGGTGCAGGCTTCGGTGGCGTATCCCTTGCCCCAGGCTTGGGGATGCAACGCATAGCCCACTTCCGTGCCCGGCCAACCGAACGGCTGCCACGGGCCGGCCTGGCCCATGAACTTTCCGGAAGCATTGTCCTCGACCGCGAACATCGCATAGCCCTGCAGAGCCCATGCGCCCGGCATCTGCAGAAAGCGCCGCCATGCATCGCCGGGGGTATGCGGCCCGCCAATGTGCGTGGTCGCGGGATGCGCGAACATTTCGGCGTAGCGCTCGAAGTCTTCCGGCTTCCATGGCCGCAGGATGAGTCGCTCGGTTTGCAGCGTGACGCCCGTATTGG
>CADCUA010000401.1 GCA_902805755.1 uncultured Lysobacter sp. | reverse complement strand
GGACGGGGATCTATCGATGGCCGAGGGGTAGCAGGGCATGGCGAGGGGGGCGGGCGGCGGCGGGTGGTGGGTACGGCTGCCGTCGATGTTGGCGTTACAGGGAGCGATCTTCGCGCTGTGGATGGCGACGTTCCTGTTCGCGCGCGTGCTCGAGCACGCGCCGCACGCGAGCCTGTGGTTCCCGCCTGCCGCGGTCACGTTCGCGGCGTTGCTGGTGGTGGGGCGGCGTGCGCTGCCGGCGCTGGTGGTTGCGTGTGTCGTCGCCACGTATCTCGCCGAGTTGCAGTACTCGCCGGCCGTGCGGCCGTCCGTGCTGGCCTGGTCCAGCGTCGCGTTCACGCTGGTGCATGTCACCGCGTATGGACTGCCCACGCTGCTGCTGCGCGCCGATGCGCACCGGCGCGCGGCGGACGTGACGTTGCGCTCGGTGTCGCGCTTCATGCTGCTGGGCGTGCTGGCCGCAACGCTCGCCGCGGTCGGCGGTGTGCTGGCGCTGTCGGCCAGCGGGCTGATGGAAACGGACGCGCCGGGGCGGGTAATGATCGCCTGGTGGATGGGCGACTTCGCCGCGCTCATCACGCTGGCGCCGCTGCTGATTCGCTGGATGCTGCAGCTGGCCGGTGCGACCGGCGCGCCCGCGACCTCGAACTTCAGCCCGTTCCAGATCGACCCCGCTCCGGCGTCGGCGGCGGCCGCGCGCAAGCTCGCGGGAATAGGCGCGGTCACCGTGGCAATGATCGCGGCGGCATATGCGGTCGACAGTCGCGAGCTCGGTCTCGCGGTGCTGGTGCTACCGCTGCTGCTGCAGATGTGGGTCGTTCACACCGAAAGCCGAACGGCCGCGCTGCATGGAGTCGCGCTGTTCGGCCTGCTCACTGTCGGCCTGGGCGCGTTGTTTCCGGACGGCATCGATGCGGTCACGCTGCAGTTCGCGGCGATCGCGCTGGCAGCCAACACCTACCTCGGCCTCGCAGTGCCGGCGCTCTACGCGAGCAACGCGCGGCTGCGTGAACAGGTCATCCGGGACCGCCTGACACGGGTGATGTCGCGCGCGTATTTCGAGGAGCGTGCGACGCAGGAACTGGAACGCGCCACCGCCGTCGGGCGGTCCGCCGCGATGATCCTGCTCGATCTCGACCGGCTGAAGTCGATCAACGATGCCCACGGCCACGCGGTCGGCGACGCGGTGCTTGCAGAGCTTGCCGCTCGCTGCGCAGCGAGCCTGCGCCCGGGCGACTTCATCGGCCGGCTCAGTGGTGACGAGTTCGCCGTGTTTCTGCCCGAATCCGGCGCGCGCGAGGCCGTTGCGGTGATCGAGCGCATGCGCGCGGCCCTGACGGCCACGCCGTTTGCGGCTCCGGCGGGTGACGTGTCGGCGAGTTTCGGTCACGCGGTACATCGCAACGGCATGCTCCTGGCGGACGTTCTGCGCGACGCTGACGCTGCGATGTACCGTGACAAGCGGGACTGCAGATCGCCGGAAGATGGGAACGGATCAGGGTTCCATTCCTGACGGTCGCCTCGGACGTGCTGACGGGTGTAGCTGCGAGGTGCGCCCGGTGAGCTTGCAACTGCCCTTGGAGTCGTTCTCCGCCCCACGATTCTGCCGGCGCGTCTGCAGCGACAGCGTGGCGCCATGTCCGCAAGCCTACCGCTGGTCCAGATAGTGGTGGATCAACACCACGCACTGCGATGCAAACAGCATCGTCGGACCCAGTGTGATCCGCGTTGCGCCCAGGCGGTCGAGCGTGTGGAAGGTGTTCTTCGGCATCGGGATGTGGTCGGTCAGCAGGAAGCACGGGTTGCCCTCGAACGCCTGTCCGCCGATCGGCGTGCCTTTCCTGTCCATCACGAACAGCTCGTGGTCTTCGGCCAATTGCTGCACCAGTCGCTCGAAGCTCACCGTGCGCACCGTGACGCCGGACTCCACCGGCCGCGTCTCGTCCTTCGCCATGCCCCGGGAGGCATCCAGGGCCCTGGCAACCTTGGCCAGCAGCGCCTGCTCGTTGAAGCCGCCGATGTCCTGCATCGCGCTGGCGTCGAAGCGGATCGTGCGGGAAAAATCGGCCGTGCTTTCCAGCACCAGGTAGACGATCACGTCGGGGCGATGCGACTGCGCCACGAAGATCGCGTTCATCAGCGTATGCGCGAGGATCTCCGCATGCGCGTCCTTCCCAACCGACGCCAGCAGCTTCGTGCTTTCAGTCGGTGCCGCCCGTGCTCTCAGTACAAAGGTTCGCATGCGTCTCGTCGCAGGTTCGTCGTCCGGCGCGGCCCTTCGCGTCCGTGCGGGGATTGTCCACGAATAGCGGCACCTTCAACCGCTGGGCGATGAAGCACGCAGCGTGCCGAGCAGTTCATTGACCTTGCGGGCGTCTACAGGCTTGGTGAGGTGGTGGTCGAACCCGCTCTCGAACGCGCGTTTGCGGTCCGAGTCGGCACCCCAGCCGGTCAGTGCGACCAGCGTGATCGGCCTGCTCGTTTGCATGTCGCGCAAGCGGCGGGCGACCTCGTAGCCGTCCATGCCCGGCAGGCCGATGTCGAGGAATGCGACGTCGGGGCTGC
>CADCUA010000400.1 GCA_902805755.1 uncultured Lysobacter sp. | reverse complement strand
CAGCTCGCGTGGCTTCTGGTACGAGCCGTACATCAGGCCGCGGAACATATGCAGGTAGACGACGATGAAGAACAGCGAGGCGCCGGTGCTGTGCATGTACCGGATCAGCCAGCCCCACTCGACGTCGCGCATGATGTACTCGACCGACGCGAACGCTTCCGCTGCGCTCGGCTTGAAGTGCATCGTGAGGAAGATGCCGGTGACGATCTGGTTGACCAGAACGAGCAGCGCGAGCGAACCGAAGTAGTACCAGAGGTTGAAGTTCCTCGGAGCGAAGTACTCGCTCATGTGCTTCTTGTACGCCGGGCCGAAGCCCGGTGCGCGGTCATCGAACCACGCGCGGCCGGCCGCGATCAGCGCGGTCATCGGATCGTTCGGAGCCTGGCGCTTGTCGTCGGTCGACAGCGTGCCGGTGGGGGTGCGGTTTGGCTCTGCCATGACTCAGGCGGCTCCCTGGGGGTCGACACCGATAACGATCGTGGTGTCGTTCTCGTAGTGATGCGGCGGCACGACCAGGTTGGTCGGGGCGGGGACGCCTTCGTACACACGGCCGGCCATGTCGAACTTCGACTTGTGGCAGGGGCAGAAGTAGCCACCCTTCCACTGCGCGTCGAACGGCTCGGGGCGGATCTCGGCCTTCATCTCGGGCGAGCAGCCCAGGTGCGTGCACAGGCCGACCAGCACCGACACTTCGGGCTTGATCGAGCGCGTGGGGTTGGTCGCGTATGCCGGCTGCTGCTCGGGGTTTTCCGACTTCGGATCGCGCAGCTGGTCGTTGAGCGTGGGCAGCGTCTGCAGCACGGTCGGCGAGCGGCGCACGATCCAGATCGGCTGGCCGCGCCATTCAAGGACCAGCCGCTGACCTTCGCCAAGCGCACTGATATCCGCGGTAATCGGCGCACCGGCGAGCTTCGCCCGGGCGCTGGGGTTCCACGACTTGATGAACGGGACCGCCACGAAACCTGCGCCGACTGCACCTACCACCGCGGTGGTAGCGGTGAGAAAGCGACGGCGGCCAGTGTTCACGGGCTGGTGGGTAGGATCAACGACCCCTTGGTTGGCCATCCGGCACTCCGCAAAGCTGAAACGAAAATCGCCGCGGCGCCAGCACCACTGGCGACGGCTCGCGGCCCAAAGACGGGGAAGTGTAACGGAACGGTTAACGACCCGACAATCCGCTTGAGCCGCGGAAACGGGCGGTTCGCGGACTGCGGTCAGCGATTGACCGGATCGGCGCGATAACGCTCGGCAAGCTGGGCCACGCGAACGACGTAGCGCTGCGTTTCGCCGTAGGGCGGAACGCCCTTGTATTTGTCGACCGCGCCCTCGCCGGCGTTGTAACCCGCGGCCGCCAGCTTCAGGTCGCCATTGAACCGCTTGAGCAGCCATGCGAGGTACTGCACGCCGCCGCGGATGTTCTCGGCTG
The DNA here is from genome assembly GCA_902805755.1 of uncultured Lysobacter sp. Lineage (GTDB taxonomy): Bacteria > Pseudomonadota > Gammaproteobacteria > Xanthomonadales > Xanthomonadaceae > Cognatilysobacter. The sequence continues at coordinate 13,468 of CADCUA010000400.1, read as the reverse complement.
CGTTGAATGCGTTGCTGACCCCGAAACGACGAGCCGTCGCTGGCATCAGCTGCATCAGGCCCTGCGCGCCCACCCGCGACAGTGCATTCGGGTTGTAGGCGGATTCGGCGTGGATGATCGCCCGGACGACCGCTTCGTCGACGCCGAAACGGCTCGCTGCTGCCGCGATCTCGTCGCGATAGGCATTCGTGTTGAGGCGGATCTTGCCGAAGTTCACGCCGGGCTTCGCGCCGCAGGCGAAGCAGGTTTCCATGAAGCTGTAACGGATGGTGCGTACGGCACTCGCGTTCGCCAGCCCCTTGGGCGCCTTGCTCGTGTAATGGCGCACGCCATCCTGCACGTACGAATAGACCTGGCCCTGGACCAGACGCGCGCCGCCCGAAGGCTTCGGCATGGCGGCAGGTTTCATTGTCGAGGTTTCAGAACTGCCGAACGCAGCCGGTGGCGATCCGTTGAACGAGGCCGGTACCGATGCGACGGCGGTCGACGTGGTCACGCCGCCTACGGCCGGCGCGGACGTCGCCGCGCCGCGCCCGTGTCCCCGCCCCGACTCGAAGCTGCCGACGCGTGCACAACTGGCACCGGAAATGCGCTTGCTGACATAGCTGCGCTCGCCATCGGCCGCGTCGCAGCGGTACACCGTCCCGGCAACGGCCGGGGCGTTGGCTGCCAGACAGAGAAGTGCAAACAGAGTGAAACGCCGGTTCATGGGGCGGAGTCTCCCGATTCGGCCGGGCTTTGCCAAGACGGCCGTCGCAAAAACGCGAAACACGACCGTTCGAGTCGGCGCCGGGGGTACCATGGGCGCCCCTGCCGGCGCGGACTAACCGCCGCCCTTCCCGGACGAAACCCGTGACAATCGACCTCCAGCTTCTTGCGCCCGCCGGTGACAGCCCGGTCCAGGCAGGCCCGACTGCAACCCGCAAGCTCTTCATCGAGACCCACGGGTGCCAGATGAACGAGTACGACTCGGCGAAGATGGCCGACGTGCTCGCCGCAAGTGACGGCCTCGAGCTCACCACGGACGTGTCGGAAGCCGACGTCATCCTGGTCAACACCTGCTCGATCCGCGAGAAGGCGCAGGAGAAAGTCTTCAGCCAGCTGGGGCGCTGGAAGCAGCATAAGCAGAGCGGCCGGCCGGTAATCATCGGCGTGGGCGGCTGCGTTGCAAGCCAGGAAGGCGAGGCGATCGTCAAGCGCGCGCCGTATGTGGACGTCGTCTTCGGCCCGCAGACACTGCATCGCCTGCCCGAGCTGATCCGCGCTCGACGCGAGACCGGCCGCCCGCAGGTCGACATCAGCTTCCCCGAGATCGAGAAGTTCGACCGCCTGCCCGAGCCGCGCGCCGAAGGCCCAAGCGCGTTCGTTTCGATCATGGAAGGCTGCAGCAAGTACTGCTCGTTCTGCGTGGTGCCCTACACGCGTGGCGAAGAAGTCAGCCGGCCGTTCGAGGATGTGCTCGTTGAAGTCGCGCAGCTCGCGGCGCAGGGTGTGCGCGAGATCAACCTGCTGGGCCAGAACGTCAACGCCTATCGCGGGCCCTACGGCGATGGGGACGTCGCCGATCTGGGCCTGTTGATCCGCACAATCGCGCAGATCGATGGCATCGGCCGGATCCGCTTCACCACCTCTCACCCACTGGAGTTCTCGGACTCCCTGGTCGAGGCCTACCGCGACGTTCCGCAACTGGCGAATTATCTGCACCTGCCCGTACAGGCCGGCTCGGACCGCATCCTGTCGGCGATGAAGCGCGGCTACACGGCGCTGGAGTTCAAGCAGAAGATCCGCAAGCTTCGCGCGGTGCGTCCGGACATCTCGATCAGCTCCGACTTCATCGTCGGGTTCCCGGGCGAAACCGAGGCGGATTTCGACAAGACCATGAAGCTGATCGAGGACGTCGGTTTCGACCAGTCGTTCTCCTTCATCTACTCCCGCCGCCCGGGCACGCCGGCGGCCGACCTCGAAGACACCGTCACCAGCGAGGAAAAGCACGCGCGCCTGGCGCGGCTGCAGGCGCACATCAATGCGCATTCGCGCATGATTTCGGAGTCCATGGTCGGCAGCGTGCAGACGGTGCTGGTCGAAGGCCCGTCGCGCAAGGATCCGAACGAGCTGACCGGCAAGACCGAGAACATGCGCTCGGTGAACTTCCCGGGCCACCCGCGGCTGGTCGGGCAGTTCGTCGATGTGGTGATCACCGAGGCGATGAGCAACTCACTGCGCGGACGTGTGCAGGTTTCGGCCGAAACTGCGAACTGAATTCCTAGGGGCCGGTGTCCGGCCCCGCTCTACCTGACTTCGCGCATCTGGCGTTCGACGCGGCCCGCGATGCGGGCCGGTCGCCGCATTCGGCGAGCCGCGTGCAACAGGCGCTTCAAGTCGAACGACACCTGTAGCGCGGACTTCGACAACAGGCTTCAGCGCGCCCCACCGGCTTTTGCCTCGTAAACCGGCTGACCGTCGACATAGGTCGCCTGCACCGTCAACGATCGCAGCTGCTCGGCGGGCACCGCCATCGGATCCTGCGTAAGGACGACGAAGTCCGCACGCTTGCCTACCGCCAGGCTGCCGACCTCCGCTTCCGCAAAGCCCGCATACGCGGCATCGAGCGTGAAGCCACGCAATGCCTCGAACACCGTGAGCTTCTCCTGCGCGAGCCAGCCGCCCGCTGGCTTGCCGGCCGCATCCGTGCGCGTGGCAGCTGCGAACAGGCCCAGGCGCGGGTCGACGGACTCCACGGGGAAATCCGAACCCAGCGCAAGCCGTGCGCCGGAATCGCGCAGCTGCCGCCATGCATATGCGCCGGTGATGCGCTGTGGCCCGACGCGTTCCTCAGCCCAGGGCATGTCGCTGGTCGCGTGCGTCGGCTGCATGGAGGCGATCACGCCAAGCGGCGCGAAACGCTTGAGATCATCGGGCGCGAGGATCTGCGCGTGCTCGATGCGCCAGCGGTGGTCAGTCTTTTTGTCCAGCACGCGTGCGAAGACATCCAGCACCTCGCGGTTGCCGCGGTCGCCGATCGCATGCGTGGCCACCTGCACCTTGCAGCCGCGCGCCTTCTTCGCGACCTGCTCCAGAGCCTCGGGCTTCATCAGCATCAGGCCGCGATGGCCTGCGTGGTCGCTGTAGTCCTCGAGCATCGCCGCGCCCCGGCTGCCGAGTGCACCGTCGATATACAGCTTGACCGAGCGCATCTGCAGGCGCCCGGAGGGATGGCGGTAGAGGCCGTCGCTGCACAGCGACGCCAGCGCGGCACTGTCACCGTCGGCCATCGCATTGATGCGAAGCGGCATCCGGCCTCGATCGGCAAGGCGGCGATAGCGTTGCAGGTCGGCCAATGACACACCGGCGTCATGCACGCCCGTCAGGCCGTGGGCGACCGCTTCCTGCATGCCGAGCGCGAGAGCGCGTTCGGCCGTTGCGTCGTCAAGCGCCGGGATCGCCTGCTCGACCAGCTGCATCGCGGCATCGACGAATACGCCGCTGGGCTTTCCAGCCGCGTCGCGCACGACCTGCCCGCCCTCGGGCTGCCACGTGCCCGCAAGATCGCGCTTCACCGCACGCATCGCAGCGGTGTTGCCCCACCCGGCATGCCCGTCCACGCGCTCCAGCCAGACTGGACGGTCGGGGAATGCGGCATCCAGATCGGCCGCGGTCGGGAACTGCTTCTCGGGCCAGTCGTTCTGATCCCATCCCCGGCCGAGCAGCCATGCGCCGGCCGGCAGTTCGCGTGCGAACGCCTGCAGCCGCTGCAGCACTTCGGCCTTGCTCGTCGTATCGACGAGGTCGACGCGCATTTTCGTCAGCCCCAGGCCCGCGACATGTCCGTGCGCATCGATCAACCCCGGGATCACCGTTGCCGCGCCCGCATCCACCCGCTGCGCCTTCGGATACTGGCGCAGCAGTGCTTCACGACTGCCGAGCGCGACGATGCGACCGCTTGCGTCATAGGCGATCGCTTCGACCTGCGGGCGCGCGACATCCATCGTGTGGATGCGCGCTGCAGTCAGCACCCGGACAGCGCCACCGGACGCGGCGTCGCGTGCAGGGGGCGCAGCAGTACTTGCACCCGACAGGGCGAGCAGAACAAGACTCGGGATTACGCGGCGCATGGCAGGTCCAGGCAGGGTGGTCGCCCGACTTTGCGAAAAACACCGCAGCGGCGCAAGCTCACGCCGCCATGTCCACCGCCTGTGCATCGTGATCGGTGGCTTCCTGAAAAACGGTTTCCCGATGCCTTCACGTACGACCTCAGAGTTCACCCTCGAGCCCGCCGACGCCGAGCGGTTGGCAAACCTCAACGGACCCGTCGACGGCCACCTGCGCATGATCGAGCGGCGCCTGGGCGTCGAGATCGCAAGTCGCGGCAACCTCTATCGTGTCATCGGCCCGCCACCGGCTGTAGGCAGTACGGAGCGACTGCTGCGCGATTTGTGGCGCGAAACCACCGAGTCCACGCTCGACGAACCGGCGGTGCATCTGGCGCTCGCCCATGCGCGCACCGAGGACATGGTCAACGACGATATCGAGCCGCAGGAAGTTTCGATCCGCGTCAAGCGCGGCACGATCCGCGGGCGTGGCCCGAACCAGGCAAAATACCTGCACGCGATCGCCACGCACGACATCAACTTCGGCATCGGCCCGGCGGGCACGGGCAAGACCTTCCTCGCGGTTGCCAGTGCGGTCGAAGCGTTGAACGAAGCACGCGTGCAGCGCCTGATCCTTGTGCGCCCGGCGGTCGAAGCCGGCGAGAAGCTCGGCTTTCTTCCGGGAGACCTGACACAGAAGGTGGACCCCTACCTGCGCCCGCTGTATGACGCGCTGTACGAAATGCTCGGCGTGGAAAAGGTCGTCAAGCTGCTGGAGAGGACGGTCATCGAGATCGCGCCGCTCGCCTACATGCGCGGACGCACGCTCAACGATGCGTACGTGATCCTCGACGAGGCGCAGAACACCACCATCGAGCAGATGAAGATGTTCCTGACGCGAATCGGGTACGGCAGCACGGCCGTCGTGACCGGCGACCTCACCCAGATCGATCTTCCCAAGCACCAGAAATCGGGCCTGCGCGACGCACTGGACGTGCTGCGCAACGTGGAAGGCATCAGCTTTACGTTCTTCGAAGCCCGCGACGTGGTGCGTCACCCGCTGGTCGCGCGGATCGTCAACGCCTACGATGCGCGCGAAGCGCAGGACGGCACGGGCACGCGCCCGGTGGATGCGAACAAAGGGTAGTACCGATGACGAAGGGGCCTGTTCGCCTCGATGTGGCGGTGAGCTACGCGACACCGCGGGCCGGTGTGCCGGCGGCGGCGAGCTTTCGCAGATGGGTTGCCGCCGCAGTGGCCGGGCGCATCCGCGAGGCCGACCTCGCGATCCGCATCGTGGGCGAGGACGAGGGCCGTTCGCTCAACCGGCAGTATCGGGGCAAGGATTACGCCACCAACGTGCTGAGCTTCCCGGCCGAACTGCCCGAAGGCCTGCCGAAAGGCGTGAAGCTGCCGCTGATGGGCGATCTGGTGATTTGCGCCCCGGTGGTTGCGCGCGAGGCCGTCGAACAGGTCAAGCCGATCGGCGCGCACTACGCCCACCTTACCGTGCACGGCGCGCTGCACCTGCTGGGCTGGGACCATGAGAACGAGAAGGACGCCGAGGCGATGGAGCAGCTCGAGCGCGAGGTGCTGGCGGGGCTCGGCATCGCGGATCCCTACCAGGTCGATTGAAAACGAACCGGGCGGCAGGCAAGCCGCCGCCCGGTTCGATCACGCGTCGATCAGGACCGCGAGAACGGCACGGTCACGGTGACCGTCGCGGTGCTGACATTGCCGGCGGCGTCGCGCGCCTGGTACGTCAGCGTGTACACGCGGCCCGTGCCCGTGCCGCTCCGCTCCGCACGCAACTGCACGGCGCGGTCATCGGTTCCGATGCTTGCCTGCTGCACATCCTGCGCGGTGTCGCCATCGCCGAGGCCGTTGTCGGCTTCGTTCGAAACAACGGACACCAGCGTCACCACCGGCTGTGGATCGCGATCGTCCTCGACATCCACCTTCACCTGCACCGGCACCAGGCGGTGGTTCGCCGGCCACAGCTGGCTCGGATCGGTGGACAGGCGCAGGACGGGGGGCGTGCGGTCGCGCGCGTAGCCTTCGAACTGGCTTGCCTGGAACGGCTCGGCCACGAATGCTTCGTTCGCAACCAGGCTTGTCCCTGCACCGAACGCGAGCAGGTCCGTCACGACATACGGCCCGTCCTCACCGTTGCGACCGATCGCTTCGCCAGGAAAGCTGAAACGCAGCGCGTTACGGCCGGCCTGCAGGTACGCAGCGCCCGAATGGAAGCCGAGCCGCGTTCCGCTCCGGTCCGAGAGCTGCGCGGACCAGTTGTAGTAGCCGGCCTGCTCGAGATCCACATCGACCGCAATCTCCAGCGCATCGAACAGACCATTGCCGTTGTAGTCCACGCCGGTCGCACTGCCGGTGCCGGCGAGCCCGATGCGGTCATGCTCGAACAGCCGGTATCCGTAGGCGCTGGTCGAATGGGCCGACTCGAGGTCCACCACCGGCAACAGGTCCATGTCGCGCACCTGGGCCATGCGGAGCGTGGTGAGTACATACGGGCCATCGGTGCGATTGCGGTAGAAGTCGCGACCCTCGAACACCAGGTCGACCACGTTGTCCCCCGCTGCCAGTGTCTGGCGGACTGTGGCCTGATGCACGTTGCCGAGTGCGTCGGCGAGCGTGGCGACGATCTGGTGCTCACCACCCGCATCGGAGTGCACGCGAGCCTGCACCACGAGTTCATCGAAGTAGCCATTGCCGTTGGTGTCGCGCCCGGCGTCGCTGAAGCCCGTCACCTGCAGCCCGCCATCGCTGACGCTGGCCAGGTCGAAGTCCTCGCGACTGAAGCGCAGGCCGCGGCTGTCACGTCCTTCGGCGACATACAGCACGCGGTAGAGGCCGGACTGCGACGTCTGCGAATGCCGTGCGCCGTAGATGCCGTCGCCCGCGACCGCGTCGCCCAGGCTGCCGTCATCGCGCAGCGTCACGCCCACCAGCGCGCCCGACGGCGATGCCACGAGCGCGTACACCGTCGCACCGAGCACCGGAACACCCTGCTCACGCAGCACCGCCTCCAGTGTCAGCGGCTGGCCACTGGCGATCGACTGTCGTGCAAAGCCGCCGGCAAGCGTGAGCCGCGCGTCCTGCATCCAGGCGGTCACTCCGTAATCGATCTCGGTGCCGGAGATCCCGGTGACCTCGACCGTCCACGCACCCGGTTCCGCATCGAGCAGCGAATAAGCGGCCTGCCGCCCGCCGGGGATGTCGCCCGCGTCGTAATCCACGCCTGCATCGGATGCTGCAACCGCGGGATCGATGCGTCGCCCGGAAGGTGATACCAGCGTCAGCCCCAGCTCACCGGCGGGATACAGCATCGAGATCATCGCCATGCGCTCATCGACGATCACCGTCCGCGTCTGGACCTGCCCCGCGGATACGGTACCGATCGCGGTTTCCGTACGCGGTGCCGGGTCCGGCGCGATGGTCGCCGCCATCTGCTGCGCGGACGGGGTGCTGACCAGCGGGTTCATGATGCGGAACACCGAGAACGATTTCTCGATCGCGGTGTGTGTCGCCTCGCGGTTCGCGCCGGCCGAATCGAAGCGGAACTTGCGCAGGTACGGCAGCGCGTGCACCGAGGTGATCGGTACGATCGTGTCGCCCGGCCCCACGATGCGATTGAGCATCCCGTTGATGCAGAACGTGCAGCGCGCGTCGTACACGCCGGCCATCGCGTTGTAGCCGACCTTCGGGTTGTAGCCGTGGGAGAAGTTGTACATCGCCATGTATGGCCTTGTCAGCTGCACGCCTGCACGACCTGCAAGTGCATTGACCACCACGCCACCACCCAGCCCGAAGCCGCCCAGCACGATGCCCTGTGCGAGATCGGCCAGCGGGCTGCCGGCGTTCGGCGTGCCGAGCTGCACCAGCGTCTCCACATCCTTCGCGCTTTCGACGTAATGACGGGAATCCAGCCCACCCTTGCTGTGCGTGACGAGGTTGACCTTGTCCACGCCCCAGCGCCGCTTTGCCTTCGCAACAGCGCCGCCGATCTTGCCCGCATTGCTCTGGATACTGTCCAGGTTGCCCATGCTGGGGTTGATGTCGTTGCTGACGGGTACGCCGGAGGCCTGCAGGTTCGAAACCCACACGTCGCGCCAGACCGAGTTGTCCGACAGGATGCCGTGCGCCATCACCACCGGGCGCACCGCGCTGAACGTCAGCGCCGTCCAGTCGATCGCCGTGCACCAGACTTCTTCCGAGTTCGCGGTGTCGATGTCGATGCGGATCTCGTTCTGTCCGGGCGTCGTTCCTTCGCCCGGCGCGCGGAAGTTGACCCATTCGATCGGCACCTGGAAGGTGTTGAGTTTCCAGATGCCGTCGCCACCGGTCAGGAACTCCTCCGGCACGGGCCGGCCGTTGAAGTACACCCGGTCGCGCTCCGGCTGGTATTGCGAGCCGCCACCGCTGAAATCGATGTCGTAGGCCGGCATGCGGATGATCGCCTTTTCGGAGATCAGACCGTTCTGCCTGAGCCTGCCTATGTCGTCAGGGGTGAATGCCCGGTCGACGGGGAGCTGGATCCGCAGCGGTCCGCCGCTGCGGAATGTGCAGCCTGTATCCAGGCCCGAGCCTGCGTCGACCACGAACGATGTGTCGGTCGCATCGGGCGGGTTGAACGGCGAGCTACCCACGCGGGCGGTCGCGAGCGCGGAGATCGTCGGTTTTGGCGCGATGTCCACGTAACCGGGCTCGCCGGGCCTGGGGTCGCGGGCGGTCGCCGCGCCACACAGCAGCGTGGTCACCAGGACCACGCCTGATCGTTGAATCAACATCTTTACCTCTCCTTGGCGTTGATGGATCTACGGATGCCGGGTCCTGCCCGGCGCAGGTTCAACTGCAGGGAACTAGGGACTGCAGGAGATGGGGCGCGGCATTTGCGTCGTGCCGCGATTTGCCGACGCGCGCCTGACCGCTGTGGAGGACGACCAGTCGTCCGTCACGTGCGGTCATCGCGATTTCGCCGGTATACGAGCCGTCCTGGGTCAGGCGCTGCGGGCGGGGCCCACCTGCCTGTCGGGCGAATGCGCGTTCGATTACGAACACGTCGTTGTTCGCCCAGTCCGGGTTGTCGGACCAGGGCGCGCCGCCGAGCGGATTCCACCAGCGCCGGTCCGTGCGGCGATGGCGGGCGTCGGCCCAGGCGACGGCTGGCGCACCCTCGCACGAAGCGGCTGTCACCGCGGTGATATCCGTCGCACCTGGTGCCGATTGCGCTGAGTGGTCCGCGCGCTGCGCTGCAGGCGACCACGCGTTGCCCTGCCAGTGGCTGGAGAAGACCCCATGGGCCGCGTAGAACACCACTGGCGACCCGCCTGAATCCGCAACGGCGACGGCTGCCACGTCTGAACCGGGCGTGCTGGCGACACGCGCGGGAGGCGACCAGTGAACGCCGCCGTCCGTGCTCCATGAGGCAAGAATTTCATCCCTCGCCTGGAACGAGGTGACCCCGCTGCTGGCATCGAACGCGCCCGAGGAACGGGTCTCCGTCCATATCGCCAGCAACCGACCGGCCGCGCCGTGGAGTTTGGGCACCGCCCTTCCCGGGGAAGACGACGGCAGGGCTTGAGCGATTGGCCGCGGCGCCGCCGCACCGCCCTGCGTCCAGTGCAGCCCGTAAAGGCCCAGGCCACTGCGTAGCGGCGACGTGCGGAACACGATCGAGATCCCATTCCCTGCCGCAAGCGCGTCGAATGCGTCCACCTGCGGCGCTGCACGGTCGAGCAGCGCTCCGTGCTCGTGCACCCTGCCCGGCTCCGTCAGCTGCCAGTGATGCAGCCGTGGGCCTGCGAACACATGCACGCCGTTTGCGCGTGCGACGACCTGCGGCATGCCCGGCGCCACGGTGGAAATAACGACCGGTGCGCTCCAGCGCAGCGGCTTGCCACTGCCGCGGCGGTACATCAAGCGCCCGCGCGATGCGCCTTCGCGGCCATGGGTGTGGCGCCAGACCGCATGCAGATTGCCCTGCGCGTCGAGCGCGAGGTCGAGGCCGTCGATCCGGTCGCCGGCCGTGACGCCGGTGGACTGCGCCAGGTCGATCGCCGACGCGGCCCGCCGGGACACAGGGTGCCCCGCGCCGCCGCAGCCGCCGGCGAGCAGCCCCAGCACCAGCGCGGACTTTCCGATGAGCTTCCACATGGACTGCACGCTCCCTGTGCATTGACGCCTCTCGGCATCGGACAATCACACGCCCAACACAACCACGACCGGCCACGTCGCACAACACCGTGCTTGCCGCCCCGTGCCGAAACAGGCGCCTGTCCACCCGATCGCAGGACGCCGGGTTGCCCGCCGCTCACAGGAAGCGGCCAACTAGGCGCTAAAATCGGCGCGCCCCCCTTGCGGAGTCCCCGCCCCCCCATCATGTCCGAAGATCACAGTACCGCGGTACCGGAACGCCGATCCTGGCTGGACCGTATCAGCTCCGCCCTGTCCGGCGAGCCGACGAACCGCGAAGACCTTGTCGAACTGCTTCGCGACGCGCAGGCCGACGGCCTGATCGCGGCCGACACGCTGAACATGATGGAAGGCGCGATCGCGGTTTCCGACCTTTCGGTCGGCGACGTCATGATCCCGCGCTCGCAGATGGTGTCCCTGCCCGCCGGGGCCAGCCTGCTGGAGCTGATGAAGCGCGTGGTCGAGTCCGGCCATTCGCGCTTCCCCGTTCATGCGGAAGACAAGGACCACATCCTCGGCATCCTGCTCGCGAAGGACCTGCTGCGCGGCGTCGTCGCCGACTTCGGCCCCGCGACGATCCATGAACTGCTGCGTCCGGCGGTGCTGATTCCCGAGTCCAAGCGCCTGGACGTGCTGCTGCGCGAGTTCCGCCAGTCGCGCAACCACATGGCGATCGTCATCGACGAGCACGGCGGCGTGGCTGGCCTCGTCACCATCGAGGACGTGCTCGAACAGATCGTCGGCGAGATCGACGACGAGCATGACGACGCCGAAGATCCGAACGCATTGATCGCCGCGCAGGCGGACGGGCAGTTCGTCGTCGACGCGCTGACGCCGATCTGCGATTTCAACGAACGCTTCGGCGCGGATTTCGACGAGGACGAATACGACACGATCGGCGGCCTGGTCACGGCAGCGATCGGTCACCTGCCCGAGGCGGGCGAAGAACTGACGCTGGACCGCTTCGTATTCCGCGTGTCAGGCGCCGATGCGCGTCGCGTGCATGCGTTCCACGTCGGCGTCATGGGCGATGCGTGAGACGCAAAGCGGGCGCCGGCTGCGCAAGTTGTCCACTCGCCTGCTGCAGGCGCTATGCCTGCTGCTTTTGTGGACGACAGCGCTCGGGGTATCGGCCGCGCCGCGAGTGGGCGTTGCGACCATGCAGCCGGGCGAGATCTTCTTCGAGCGCTTCGGCCATGATGCGATCGTGGTGCAGGACCCGCTGAGCGGGGCCACCACGTCCTACAACTTCGGCTTCTTCGATCCGACCGCGCCCGACTTCGTCGCACGGTTCGTACGCGGCGACATGCGCTACCGGCTGGCCGCGCTGCCGTTGGAAGAAGACCTCATCACTTACTCCGAAGGCGGCCGCGGCGTGTCCATCCAGTGGCTGGACCTGCCACCGGAACGCGCGCACGCGCTCGCCGATGCGCTGGCGGTCAACGCGCGGCCCGAGAACGCGTTCTACCGCTACGACTACTTCCTCGACAACTGCTCCACGCGCGTGCGCGACGCGATCGACCGCGTGCTCGATGGCGGATTGCGGCGGCGTCTCGACGGCCGTTCGCAGGGTCACACCTACCGCAGCGAGGCCACGCGGCTGGCGTCGCCGGCGTTCTGGATGTGGCTGGGTTTCGATATCGGCCTGGGTCCCGCGGCGGACCGGCCGCTGTCGATGTGGGATACCGCGTTCGTGCCGATGCGCCTGGCCGACGCACTGCGCGAGATGCCGGGCCCGCAGGGCGGCCTGCTCGTGCGCGAGGAACAGCCGGTCCTGCCGCATCGCATCGCACCGGAGCCACGCGAGCAGGCGCAGCCCTGGTGGCCCTGGGCGCTGGCGGGCCTCGCGCTCGGCATCGCGGCTGCGATCGGTGGACGCCGACATCCACGATTGACGGCGTGGCTCGCGATCCCGTTCTGGATCGTGTGCGCGGTTGCCGCGTCGTTGATGCTGTTCATCTGGTTCGGCACCGAACACCGCTTCGGATGGGCGAATCACAACCTCGCGCTGTTCAATCCGCTGTGCTGGCTGCTGCTACCCGGTGCGTGGGCGATCACCCGCGGCAGGCGGCCGGGGCCGGTGTTCTCCTGGGCCCTGATCGCAGTGGTTGCGTGCGCCGCAATCGCGCCGTTCCTGCACTGGCTGCCGGTTTTCCCGCAGCGCAATGCCCACTGGATAGCGCTCCTGCTGCCTATCCATGCGGGCCTCGCACTCGGGCTCGCGCGCCTTTCGCCGCAATCCTCACCTGCGCGCGCGGTCTTGCAGCGCGCTTCCTGATCCTTGCACGGTGCCGCCATGAACGACCTCCCCTTTTCCGGCTCGGCGAACTCCGGCTGCATCGTCAATTGCGTCGCCTACGACCGCGACGGCACCCGGCGCGACATCTCGTTCGATTCGATCAGCGACGTCCTGGCGGTCGACGACGGCAGCTTCGTCTGGGTCGGGCTGTACGAGCCGGACGCCGCCCTGCTCGCGAGGTTGCAGGAGGAGTTCGGCCTGCACGACCTTGCCGTCGAGGACGCGCACCACGCGCACCAGCGGCCGAAGATCGAGGCGTACGGCAATTCGCTGTTCCTCGCCGTGCACACGGCGCAGATGGTCGATGGCCATATCCGCTTCGGCGAGACGCATGCGTTCATCGGGCCGCGCTACCTGGTTACGGTCCGCCACGGCGCCTCGACCACGTATGCGACCGCGCGCACGCGCATGGAGCGCAACCCGGAACTGCTCTCGCACGGGCCGGGCGCCGCGCTGTACGCGGTGCTGGACCTGATCGTCGACAACTTCATGCCGATCGTCGACGAGTTCAACCAGGCGCTCAACGGGCTCGAGCAGGAGGTGTTCTCCGACGAGTTCCGCAAGGACACCGTGCGCGAGCTCTACGACCTCAAGCGCGAACTGACCCACCTGCGCATGGCGGTCGCGCCGCTGCAGGACATCCTCGGCCAGATCGCGCGCTCGCGCGGCGGGCTGATCGATGACGAGATGCAGCTGTACATCCGCGACGTGCACGACCATGTCGTGCGCATCAACGAGTCCACCGACACCCTGCGCGAGATGCTGACCGCTGCGGTAAGCGTCAATTTGTCGCTCGTGACGGTGCACCAGGGCGAGGTGGTCAAGCGCCTCGGCGGCTGGGCGGCGCTGCTTGCCGGGCCGACGCTGATCG
>CADCUA010000399.1 GCA_902805755.1 uncultured Lysobacter sp. | reverse complement strand
CCGGTGCGTCGCGTTGCGCGTGACAGCGTGCAGATCGCGCTTGCAGGCGGGCAGACGGTCGAGGTCGAACGCGTGCGCGATCCGCGCGCGCGCCGCATGCGCCTGACGATCAGTTCGAAAGGCGCACGCCTCACGCTGCCGGTGCGTGCGAGCGAGGCCGCTGGCGAGCGTTTCGTGATGCAGCACGGTGACTGGCTCCTGCAGCAGCTCGCGCGGCGCGACACCGAGGTGGCCGCATTGCAGCCGCATGTCACCGCGCACGTACCTCTACGTGGGGCGTTGATGCCGGTGCAGTGGCAGCACGGGCGTTACCTGCACATGCAACTGACCGATCACGGTCTTGCAATCGCCGCGCCCGACGCGGTGACACCCGCGGCATTGGGCCGTGCGCTGCGCGACATGTACGAAGCGCAGGGTCGCGCGGATGTCGGTCGCTGGCTGCCGAAATACCTTGCCGACCTGCCGCGTGCGCCCTCGCGCCTGCGCTTTCGCATGATGTCCTCGTTGTGGGGTTCACTCACGCGCGATGGCGCGATGTCGCTGGATCTCGCGCTCGTGCTCGCACAGCCGCAGGCGTTCGAATACGTGCTCGTGCACGAGTTGTGTCACCTGATCCACATGGACCATTCACCGGCGTTCTGGCACGAGGTCGAGGCGCGCTGCCCCGACTGGCGCACGCAGCGCTCCTACTTCCGGCAGGACGGTCGCGGGCTCAAGGCCGCGCTGCTGGCGCTGTGCGGCAAGAGCGAGTGAGCGCGTCGCAGCAATAGGCGGCCCAGGCCGTGTGGTCGTTGCTTACACCAACGACGCGACCGGCACGTCGCGCAGCACGAAGCGCCCGATCAACGCCGCGACCGTTGCGGCATCTTCCATGTGCAGATGGTGGCTGCCCGGCAGGCGGTGCACCTGCGCATCGCGCAGCAGCGCGGCGCGTTCACTGCGCAGCGGTTCCGGGAAGTACGGCTGCGACGGCTCGGCGTAAATCACGCAGGTGGGGCATTCGACCGCGGCGATGAGGTCGCGCGCCTGTGATTCGGTCATGCGCAGCGCGGTGGGCCGCGTCAGTCGCACGTCACTGCGCCAGACGAAGCCCCCTTCGACCGGCGCGATGCCGCGTTCCACCAGCCCACGCGCGGTGGTTTCGGTCAGGTCGTTCGCCTGCATGCGCGCACGCACGGCAGTCGCCACATCGGCGAACACCCGCAGCGGCCGGGCCGGCGTGGCCTGCGCGTCGAAGCTCTCGCGCATGCGCTGCGCGGTGTGCTCGGCTGCCTGGGTCAGCGCACCGACCGCTTCGATCAGTACCAGCTGTTCGACGCGCGCAGGCGCCGCCGCGGCAAGCGTGCTCGCGACCGCCGCGCCGAGCGAGTGGCCGACCAGCGTGAAGCGCGCCCAGCCCAGCGCATCGGCAACGGCCAGTGCCGCACGCGCGGAGCTGACCACGGTGTAATCGGCCGACGGCGGCAGGTGTGCACTGCGACCATGCCCGGGCAGATCCGGCGCGGCCCAGTGCAGGCCGGGCAGGCAGGACGCGAGCGGCGCGAAGCTGGCCGCATTGTCCAGCCAGCCGTGCAGCGCGAGCACGCGCGGCTGCCCGGGCTGAAGCGCACCGTTGCGAAGGCCGGTGATGCGGCCGAACGCGGTATCGACTGCGAATTCCTGCATCACGCGGCCAGGGCCCGGCGCGTGATCGACGCGAGTGCCTGCGCATGCGCGGGCGACGCGTTGAGGCAGGGGATGTAACGCAGCTCGCCGCCGCGGCTGGCGAACCGCTCGGCCAGCATCAGCGACACTTCCTCCAGCGTTTCCAGGCAGTCCACCGCGAAACCCGGCGCGACGACATCGAGCCGGCGCACGCCGCGCGCGGCCAGTGCATCCAGGGTCACGTCCGTCGCCGGCTCCAGCCAAGGCTCGCGCCCGAAGCGCGATTGATAGCTCAGCGACCAGGCCTGCGCCGGCAGGCCGAGCGCCGTCGCGATCGCACGCGCGCTCGCCTCGCACTGCTGCGGATAGGGATCGCCGGCGTCGGCCAGTCGCTGCGGCAGGCCATGGAACGAAAACAGCAGGTGATCGCCGGCGCCGTGCGTCTCGCGATGCGCGCGGATCGAGCCGGCGACGGCATCGATCCATTCCGGGGCAAGGTGGTACTCGTCCAGCATCCGCAACTCGAGCCCGTGCGTGCGCTCGACGACATCGGCGACCGATGCGGTTGTCGTGGTCGAGTACTGCGGATACAGCGGCAGCACGAACGCGCGCTGCACACCGTCCGCGCGCAATTGCTCGAGCACTGTCGCAAGCTTCGGTCGGCCGTAACGCATCGCATCGACGACGCGCGCCTCGGGCATTTGCTGCTGCACCGCGCGCGCGAGATCGCGCGTGTACACGGCAAGCGGCGAGCCGCCTTCAGCGCCCGGCAGCCAGATCGTTTCGTACTTGTGCGCAACCGGCTTGCCGCGCACCGGCAGGATCACGAAATGCAGCAGCGGGCACCACAGCCAGCGCGTCATCTGCACGACGCGGTGATCGTGCAGGAACTCGCTCAGGTAACGCCGCACCGCATGGGGCGTGGGCGCATCCGGCGTGCCGAGGTTGACGAGCACGACGGCGGTGGTCGCAGCGGGCGGGGAAGTGTTCATCGCCATAGGATGACAGCTGCTCCGGCGCGCGTGCCGGTGCGGCATGGAACACAGCGGCTTGTGGCGCGTCCGCAACCGCGCATTGCGCCGAACACGTCACGGTTGCGCTTGGGAACCGAGCAAACTCCGCTACGCTCACGGCCCGGTTGCGACGTTGTTCATCCGGCCATCACTAGCCTGAATCGTCTTTCACCCATCCGTCCCCCGGAGCCTCCATGTCCCGCTTGCCGCGCGTTGCCGCCCTCGTGCTTGCCCTGAGCCTTGCCTCGTCCGTCGCTGTCGCGGGCCCGGTGGAGGATGAGCGCGCGCGCAACGCGATCCGCGTGCTCAACGAGATCCGCGCGATCCCCGAATCGGCGATCCCGGACAAGCTGTTCGACGAGGCTCGCGCGGTTGTCGTGGTGCCCGACGCGCTGAAGATCGGCCTCGTGCTGGGCGGCCGGCGCGGGCACGGCCTGTTGTCGGTCAAGCGCGCGGACGGCACCTGGTCGAACCCGAGCTTCGTCAAGCTCACCGGTGGCAGCATCGGTTTCCAGGCCGGCGTGCAGTCCTCCGACATCGTGCTGGTGTTCCGCAGCGACCGCGGCCTGGACTCGATCGTCAACGGCAAGATCACGCTCGGCGCCGATGCCGGCGTCGCCGCCGGACCGGTCGGCCGCAATGCCAGCACGGCGACCGACGGCCAGCTCAAGGCCGAGATCTGGTCGTGGTCGCGCGCACGCGGCATGTTCGCGGGCATCGCACTGGATGGCGCGGTGCTGAGCATCGACGACGCTGCGAACGAGTCCGTCTACGGCCGCGACACCACGCCGCGCATGATCTTCGAAGGCCGCGCGATGGGCGCGCCGTCGAACGCGGTGGTCGATTTCCGCGACCACCTGGAAGAATCCAGCGCGCTCGCGCGCGGCCAGCGTGGCGGTACGCCGGCTGCGACCGCGACGGTCGCCGCTGCAGCCCCGGCCAGCACCGCGCCGGTTGCGGCCGAGCCCCAGCCGCAGCCGTTCCAGACGGTCGAGGCGCCGGCGAAAGTCGAGCCGTTGCCGCACTGACAGCGCGCGGCCTCACCGCCGCGTCTGCCGCAACCGTCATCACGCGCCTGCGGTATCCTCGCCACCCTACGTTCGACGGGCATTTCCATGGGCAGTCTGAGTCTTTCCCACTGGCTGATCGTGCTGGTGATCGTGGTGCTGGTATTCGGCACCAAGCGCCTGGGCAACGTCGGCAAGGATCTTGGCGAAGCGATCAAGGGCTTCAAGAAGGGCGTGCGCGACGCCGACGACGGTCCGCCGGCGCAGCTTCGCAACGACGTGCGCAATGACAGCGTGGGTGAGGCCCCGCGTACGCCGGCCGGCCGCGACGAGCACGACCCGCGCTGATCCCCGGCGCGTCTTCGGCAGCATCCGGCCATGTTCGATATCGGCTTTTCCGAGCTGTTCGTAATCGCCGTGGTCGCGCTCATCGTGCTCGGCCCCGAGCGGTTGCCGCGCGCGGCGCGTTTTGCCGGGCTGTGGGTGCGGCGCGCACGCGCGCAGTGGTATTCGGTGCGCTCGGAGCTGGAAAACGAACTGGCCGCCGAGGAACTGCGGCGCAGCCTGCGCCAGACGCAGGACGAATTGCGCGATGCGCACGAGGCGCTGCAGCGCAGCGGCACCGACCTGCGTGACGGTTTCAATATGCAGTCGCTGCACGACACCGTCGAGCGGTCTGCACGTGCAGCGGTGCAGTCCGGTGACATCGACCCGCCTGCGGTCGCAAACCCACCCGCGAGCCGCGAAACGCATGCGCCCGTGATTCCGCCAGCGAACACCGATGAGCGCTGAGCACGATCCCATTGCCGACGAGCTGGTCGCCTCCGACGCGGCCGAGCCGCGCCTGCTCGACCATCTGCTGGAGCTGCGCGCGCGCCTGTTGCGCGCCGTCGTCGGCCTGCTCATCGTGTTCGTCGGCCTGCTGCCGTTCGGCAATGCGCTGTACGCGTTGCTCGCCGAGCCGCTGCTGCAGAAGCTGCCGGCCGGCGGCCAGCTGATCGCCGTTGAAGTCGCCTCGCCGTTCTTCGCACCGGTCAAGCTCGCGTTCTTCACGGCGCTGATCGTGACCACGCCCTGGCTGCTGTACCAGGCTTGGTCGTTCGTCGCGCCGGGCCTGTACCAGCGCGAGAAACGGCTCGCGATCCCGTTGCTGGTCAGCGCGGTTTCGCTGTTCTACATCGGCTGCGGCTTCGCGTTCTTCCTGGTGCTGCCGGCGGTGTTCGGCTTCCTCGCGCAGATCACGCCCGAAGGCGTGGCGATGATGACCGACATCAACGCCTACCTGGATTTCGTGCTGGTGATCTTCCTCGCGTTCGGCGTGAGCTTCGAGCTGCCGGTCGCGCTGGTGATCGCGGTGGTGCTGGGCTGGGTGACGCCGGCGCAGCTGCGCGAAGCGCGCGGTTACGCGATCGTCGGCATCTTCGTGCTTGCGGCCGTGATCACGCCGCCGGACGTGGTCTCGCAGCTGATGCTCGCGATCCCGATGGTGCTGTTGTACGAGCTGGGCATCATCGCCGCGCGCTGGGTGGTGCCGCAGCGCTAGCGCGTACCTGCCGGCATCAGGCCGTGCGCATGGGCCCGCTCAGGCCTCGATGCCGGTCGTGACCGGCACGGCCACCGCTTCATCGCCGAGCATGCGGCGCCAGGCGTGGTACACCATGCCGCCCGTGACCGGCAGCACCACCGCGAACATCACCAGCTGCGCGATGAACTGCGCGGCCATCGCGCCGATCGCCCAGCCCAGCAGCGCGGCCACCAGGCTCATCAGCAGGCTCAGCGCGAAGAACGAGATCATCAGCAGCACCACCATCACCACCATCGCCAGCACATTGCGCAGGCAGGCGCGGAAGCTCAGTGCCATCGCCGCGAATGCACCGCGCGAGCGGAACAGGATTTCCGGCACCGCGACGAAGGTGAAAAAGCCCGCAAGCAGGCCGACCACCAGCGCGACCATCAGCCAGCTCGACAGGCGCTCGGTGGGCAGCGATTTCGCAAGTTCCGGGTTGCCGCTGGCCTGCACCTGTTCCATGACCTCGGCGATCTGTTGCAGCTGTTCGCTGCCGATCATCGCGATCAGCAGCACCGCCAGCAGCAGCAGCGCGATGATCTGCGGCAGCAGCATCGCGAGCAGTGAAAGCGCCTTGCCGCGCTTCATGCCCTCGAGCAGATGCATCGGTTGCGCCGGGCGCCCGGCATCGACTTCGCGCGTCGCGTGGATCATGCCGGCGAACAGCACCGGCCCGAGCAGCCACATGAACAGGCTGGGCACCAGATGGCCGCTCATCGAGGCCAGCGCCGACAATCCGCCCCAGAGCAATCCGAGCAGGCCCAGCCCGAGCGGCGCACGGCGCAGCAGCGAAAAGCCGCCGAGCAGCCATTCCGCACCGTCGCTGGCCGGGACCTTGCGAATCTCCGTCATTGCATCACTCCTGAATGTGCATCCAAACGCAGGCGCAGTGCGCCGAGGGCCACGGTTGCCGTGCTCATCCGGCCGCGCGCGCATGCCGCACGAAGCGCCGCAGCACGCGTCGCGCATGCGGCGTCGCGCTCACGCCGCGCTCGACCGACTTCGCGCATAGCCCTTCGCGGCGCAGTGCATCGCGGCGCGCGAGTACATAGCCGCGCATATGCGTCGCGCTGAATTCGGGGTGGAACTGCACGCCCCAGGCGTTATCGCCCCAGCGGAACGCGTGGCAGGCGTCGTGCACCGAACGCGCCAGCACCGTTGCGCCCTCGGGCACGCGCAGCACGGTCTGCAGGTGCGTAGCCTGCGCAGCGAATTGCCCGGGCAGGCCGGCGAACAACGGGTCCTGCGCCGCCGGCGCATGCAGCTCGAGAGCCACGGTGCCCATCTCGCGTCCGTCCGGGTGGTAGCCGACCTCGCCGCCGAGCGCATGCGCGATCAGCTGGTGGCCGTAGCAGATGCCCAGCAGCGGCATGCCCGCATGCGCGGCGTCGCGCAGCCACTGCGCGCTCGCTTCGCTCCACGGCTCGCGATCGGTGACCATCGCGCCGGAACCGGTGACGATCGCGCCGGCGAAGCCCTCCCGTGATGGCAGCGGCTCGCCGGCCTGCACGTTCACGACCACCGCTTCATCGGCGCGCAGGCCGGCGGCCACGCGGATCCAGTGCGGAAAGCCGCGATGGCGGCGCATCGACGCGACCGGCTGGCCGGTTTCGAGAATCAGGAACGGATCGGTCACGGTCGCTCGTCCTGCATCGGACGTGGAAAGGTCGGGATTGGCCGCCGCGCACGTCCGTGCCGACGCGGCGTGCAGCGGCGTCGGAAAGGCGGTGGCGGGGCCGTCGCTATACTAGCGTGCTTTGCGCAGCGCGATGGATGCCATGCCCGCACCGCAGCTTGTGTCTCCCACGTTCCAGGACCTGATCCTGCGCCTCAACGCCTACTGGGCGAAAGCCGGTTGCGTGCTGATCCAGCCGCTCGACCTCGAAGTCGGCGCCGGCACGTTCCACCCGGCCACGTTCCTGCGTGCGCTCGGCCCGGAGCCGTGGAACGCCGCCAGATCGGAAGAGCA
>CADCUA010000398.1 GCA_902805755.1 uncultured Lysobacter sp. | reverse complement strand
ATACGCGAAAAACCCCTGCTTATTACGACGTTCGGCGCATTTGCGTTCATCGTCTTTACGAGAGTGCGCATGCACGAACGCATCCGAATTGCTATTACGCATCACTAGCTCATCGATTCGCCCGTCACTGCGCCGGTTGGATTCTCCAACGTCCCCCCGCACGCAAGGAGAAGAACAATGGCGTTGAACCTCGTGGGTATTTTCGATGACCCGACTGTCGCCGAGCAGGCCTGCCGGCAGATCCAGCAGCTCGGGATCGGCGAGCATCACATCCGCACGCATTCGAATGCGTCGGGCATGGGCGCATCGTCCAACGGCGGGCGCGAGCACCGCGGTCTGTTGTCGCGCATGTTCGGTGGTGGCGGTGGCGGCGGCTCGAACGAACTTGGCGGGCATTACGCGGAAGCCGTGCGCCGCGGCTCCAGTGTCGTCAGCGTGCATCTTGAGCACGAAGAGAAGGCGCCGCAGGTCGAGCGCATCCTCGAGCAGGCCGGCGCGATCGACGTGAACGACCGCGTGCAGGCCTGGCAGGCATCGGGCTATACCGGTCACGATCTCGATGCGCCGGACTACACCCCCGACCAGATCGCGCGCGAGCGCGAAACCCTGGAGGTGCTGCAGGAAGAGCTGCGCGTGGGCAAGCGGCAGGTGCAGACCGGTGGCGTGCGCGTGCATCGCCACGTCACTGAAACCCCGGTCAACGAGCAGGTCACGTTGCGCGAAGAGCGCGCGGTCGTCGAGCGCCATCCGGTGAACCGTGAAGCCACGTCGGCGGACCTGCGCTCGTTCGAGGCCGGCGCAGGTGACATCGAGATCCGCGAGATGCGCGAGGAAGCGGTCGTCGACAAGCGTGCACGCGTGGTCGAGGAAGTCAGCATCGGCAAGGAAGCGATCGAGCGCACCGAGAACATCGAAGACACCGTGCGCCGCACGGACGTCGATGTCGAGCAGCTCGACGCATCGCAGCAGGGCCTGTTGAACCGCCAGGGTTCGACGACCTCGCCGCGCCAGGACCGCACGCTCTGATACGGCGCTGCCTGACCGTCGCGGCATTGCGAAATCGCCTGCCCGCGTGCTGCGCGGGCGGGCCATCGTCCTCACCTGACGATGAGCGC
This sequence comes from uncultured Lysobacter sp., assembly GCA_902805755.1. Lineage (GTDB taxonomy): Bacteria > Pseudomonadota > Gammaproteobacteria > Xanthomonadales > Xanthomonadaceae > Cognatilysobacter. The sequence goes on along the minus strand of CADCUA010000398.1, from coordinate 1,462 downwards.
CGCTGGCCTAGGGTCCGCCCGTGTTCAACCCCAACAGGAGTATTTATGTCGACTGCAAAGAAAATGCACGCGCTCACCCTCGCCGGCGTCCTGATCGGCGCCACCGTCGCTCCGGCGTTCGCGCAGGACACGACCACCACGACCGGTGCGACCGGCTCCACCACGGGTACCACGACCGGTACCACGGGTACGACCGAAACCACCGGCACGATGGGCACGACTGACGCGACGACGCCGACCGACACCACGGGCGCAGCCGGTACCACGGGCACCACCGGTACGACGACCGATACGACCGGCATGGGCACGGACACGACCGGGACCACCGGCACGACGACCGGCACCGATGCGATGACCACCGACACGACGGCAATGGCACCGACCGACACCGGCGCGACCGATACGACCGCAACCACGGACGTTGGCGGCGCGACGACGACCGAAGATCCCAACCGCTACGCGAACGCCGAACACGATCGCGACTTCCCGTGGGGCCTGCTTGGCCTGCTCGGCCTGGCCGGCCTGATGAAGCGCAAGGACAAGACGGTCGTCGTGCACGACAGCCGCAATCCGCGCGTCTGATCCACGAGCCATCCGCGCCCGGTCATCACCGGGCGCTTTCACGCCGCGACGTGCAAGCGTTGCGGCGTGTTTGTTTGTGCGGTCGTGTGCATGCGGAACCCACAACGTCGTGCGCGTGCTTACCGCGGCAGACCGCACATCAACCGGCGCCCTTCCATCTCCGGCCTACTGATGATTGGCCCTCGATGTTTGTCGTGGCGACCCGCTGCTGCGCACCACGCGCGCCGCGATCTCATCCGCGGTCCGCGCATGGGAAGCCCGTGAAGTTGTGGTCCAGCCGCGAGCCCGACGGCGCGCAGCTCCGTCTTTAGCGCCACTGTGACGAGGGCGACACCGCCGCACGCCGTCTGAACCGCAACGTTGCGGCAATCGGTGCGTCCACACGCTGGCAACAGCGTCATCGCTACGGTGCCGGATGTTGAAACAACTTCCGCTTGAGCTACGGATGGCCGTCGAGAATCTCGACTTCTGGACCGCCACTGAAATTACGGCGGCCAGCGATCGCCGCATGCTGCTGGCGACGTTCGAGGAAATGGCCGACCGCTCGCGTCAGCTGGCCGCGCCCGACCAGCAACCCTGGCTCGAGCAGCGGCTGGTGCTGTTCCGCGGACGCATTGATCGTCGCACCCGCCCCCGGTTGCTGGATGCGCATGCGATCTCCGCGGTTACGAAGGCCGGTCGCAATACGGATCCGGTGCGGTTGCCGCTGAGCTGAAGCTTCATCGCGTGTTGATCTAAACCGCCCAACTTGATCCGACCGCGCCTGGCGCTGCTTTCCGAAGCAGCACCGCTGGTTGCCAAAGGCCCGCCTGTTGCCTGCGCAAACGAACGCTGCAAGATCGTTGCTCAACGTTGTGGCCGCTTACCCATGCACTGATCC
>CADCUA010000397.1 GCA_902805755.1 uncultured Lysobacter sp. | reverse complement strand
CGGGATGCCACGTTCAACGCGACGCTACGCTGCCGCCTTGACGCGCTACGCCATGCGCATTGCCGTGCGATCACGCTGGATTCGCTGCCGCACGGCGCGCTCTGGCAGGCAGTGACCGGGCCGATCGCGTTCCACATCCTGCGACGCTTCCCGCATTGGGCCGGCCTGCTTCCTGCGCATCGGCCTGCCGCGCTGCTGCTTCGCGCCCCCGGGTCTGCGAGGCAGGCCACGTGACGGCGCCGCGTCGCTCCCGCTGGGTGCTCGTCGGCCGCATCGCGATGGCCGCGTTCGGGCTTGCGGTGGTGGCAATGCTGGTCCGTTATGCCGGATCCGTGGACTGGGCCGAGGTCGTCGCGACACTCGCGGACTACGAAGCGCGCACGCTTTCGGTTGCCGCCGCCTTCGCAGCGTGCAGCTTCGTTCTGTACTGCAGCTACGATCTTGCGGCGCGGCGTTATACCGGCCATCACGTGTCGACCCCGAAGGTCGCGGCGATCGCATTCGTCACCTATGCGATGAGCCTCAACCTGGGCGCATTGATCGGTGGCGGGGGCTTCCGGCTTCGGCTGTATTCGCGCGAAGGCCTGCGTGCCGGAACAATAGGACGCATCGTGGCGTTCAGCGTTTCCACGAACTGGCTGGGCTACGTCGCGCTTGCCGGGCTGCTGTTTGCCTCGGCCTCGATGGCACTGCCGCCCGACCTTGCCCGTCATGCCGATCGCCTGCCGTGGATCGGTTACGCAATGCTCCTGGCCGCCTTCGCGTACCTGGCTGCCTGCGTGGCATTCGAAGGACGCAGGTGGCATATCCGCGGGCACGTCTGGCGCCTACCGACGCTTCCATTGGCAGCGTTGCAGTTCCTGCTGGCCTGCACGAACTGGACGCTGATCGCGGCGATCCTCTACGTCCTGCTCGAACGGCAGATCGAATTCCCGACGGTGCTGGGCGTCCTGCTTTTGTCGGGCATTGCGGCCGCACTGGTCCACGTACCCGCGGGCCTGGGCGTCATGGAAGCCGTGTTCATCGGCATGCTCGGCGAACGGCTCGACGAGGAGCGGCTGCTGGCCGCGTTGCTCGCGTATCGCGCGGTGTATTACCTGGCGCCGCTGTGCGTGGGGATCGTGCTCTACCTGATGCTGGAGTCGCGGACCCGCAAAGCGCCGGTCGCCGCCACGCACTGAATGACGTAGACGGCCGACGGCAGATATACGGTTGCGCGTTCCCGCTGGCCTACTGACCTTGACGTGTCGGGTCGATGCACGTGGACACCCGTCCAAGGCGCGCCGCGACGGATCCGGCAGACCCACAAAGAAAAAGCGGGCCAGAGGCCCGCTTTTTCGTCACACCGGCAGCAACCGCGGCTTATTCGGCCGGGGTGCCCTCGCCTTCTTCGACGGCCTTCATCGACAGGCGGATACGGCCCTGCTTGTCGACTTCGAGAACCTTGACCTTCACGACGTCGCCTTCCTTGAGCACGTCGCTGACCTTCTCGACGCGGTCGCTGGAGATCTGCGACACGTGCACGAGGCCGTCCTTTCCGGGCGAGATCGTGACGAACGCACCGAAGTCCATGATCTTCGCGACCTTGCCTTCGTAGATGCGGCCCGGCTCGACATCGGACGTGATCTGCTCGATGCGCGCCTTCGCGGCCTGGCCGGCGAGTGCGTTGACCGAGGCGATCGTGATCGTGCCGTCGTCCTGGATGTCGATCTGCGTGCCGGTTTCCTTGGTGATCGCCTGGATCACCGAACCGCCCTTGCCGATCACTTCGCGGATCTTGTCCGGATGGATCTTGATCGTCAGCAGGCGCGGCGCGTATTCGCTCAGCTCGCTGCGCGGCGAGGTCATCGCGTTCGCCATCTCACCGAGGATGTGCAGGCGGCCGGCGGAGGCCTGCGTCATGGCCTGACGCATGATCTCCTCGGTGATGCCGGGGACCTTGATGTCCATCTGCAGCGAGGTGATGCCGTTGGCGGTGCCCGCGACCTTGAAGTCCATGTCGCCGAGGTGGTCCTCGTCGCCCAGGATGTCCGAGAGGATCGCGAACTCGCCCGAGGGCTCCAGGATCAGGCCCATGGCGATGCCGCTGACCGGCGACTTCAGCGGAACGCCCGCGTCCATCAGCGCCAGCGAGCCGCCGCAGACCGAGGCCATCGACGACGAGCCGTTGGACTCGAAGATCTCCGACACCAGGCGGATCGTGTAGGGGAACTCGTCCGGGCTCGGCAGCATCGGACGCAGCGCGCGCCACGCCAGCTTGCCGTGGCCGATCTCGCGCCGGCCCGCGCCGCCCATGCGGCCCGTCTCGCCCACCGAGAACGGCGGGAAGTTGTAGTGCAGGAGGAACTTCTCCTTGTACGTGCCCGACAGCGCGTCGACGTACTGCTCGTCCTCGCCGGTGCCCAGGGTGGTCACCACCAGGGCCTGGGTCTCGCCGCGGGTGAACAGCGCCGAGCCGTGGGCCCGGGGCAGGACGCCCACTTCCGAGACGATCTGGCGGACCTTGTCGAGCGGGCGGCCGTCGATGCGGCGGCCGTGCTCGATGATGTCCCGGCGCAGGATGTGCGCTTCGGCTTCCTTGA
>CADCUA010000396.1 GCA_902805755.1 uncultured Lysobacter sp. | reverse complement strand
ACGAAGGGCATCTGTGGGAGGTGGACGAGTTCCTCGGTGATAACGCGGGCCTCGTCGTCGCTGAAATCGAGCTGGACAGTGCGGACACCGTGTTTGCAAGGCCCGAATGGATCGGCGGGGAGGTCACCGATGAGCCGCGTTATTACAACCTCGCGCTCGCCACGCGGCCGTATGCGCAGTGGAGTGCGCACGAGCGTTCCGGCGCTGAGTGACTGCTCGAGCTTTCACCGAGGGCCGGCTCGCTGCGCCGCTCACGTCATCTGCGCGACAATGCCGGCCGAAACCGCATCCATTGCCTAGGAGTTCCGCATGCTCGTGATCGGCGTCGCCGGTACCGAACTTACCGCGCAGGAGCGCGACTGGCTGCAGCACGACGCGTGCGCCGGCGTGATCCTGTTCTCCCGCAACTTCGCCTCGAAAGCGCAGGTGGCCGAGTTGTCTCAGGCCATCCGCGACGCCGCGCCCCGTCCGCAGCTGATCTGCGTGGACCAGGAGGGCGGCCGCGTGCAGCGCTTCCGCGAGGGTTACAGCGCGCTGCCGCCGCTGGAGAACTTCGGCGCGTTGTTCGCGCAGGACCAGGCAGCGGCGCTTGCGATGGCGAAGGAGCACGCCTGGCTGATGGCGAGCGAGATCCGTGCCAGCGGCATCGACCTGAGCTTCGCTCCTGTCGTCGATCTCGGGCGCGGCAACCTGGCGATCGGTAACCGCGCGTTCTCGGCTGATCCGCACATCGTCGCCGCATTCACGCGGGCATACGTGGAAGGCATGCACGCGGCGGGCATGGCCGCGACGCTCAAGCATTTCCCCGGGCATGGCTCGGTGCTCGAGGACACACACTTCGACAACGCCGTGGACCCGCGTCCGCTCGAGCAGATGCGCATGGTGGACCTGGTGCCGTTCGTGGCGGGCATCGAGGCAAAGGCCGATGCCGTGATGATGGCGCACGTCGTGTATCCCGATGTCGCGCCGGAGCCTGCGGGTTATTCACGGCGCTGGATCGAGGAAATCCTGCGCGCTGAGATGGGCTTCCGCGGCGTCGTGTTTTCGGACGACATCGGCATGGCCGCGGCCTTCTCGGCCGGCGGCATCAAGGCGCGTATCGACGCTCACCTGGACGCCGGATGCGATGTGGTGCTCGTGTGCCATCCGGATCTCGTGGAGGACTCGCTGGCCGCGGTGCAGGGCCGCTCGCTCAACACGATGGCGCTTGCGGGATTGATGGGCCGCGGCGTGATGGGCTGGGATGGCCTGCTTGCCGATGAGCGCTACGGCAGCACGCGCGGGCGTCTCGAGGGGCTTGCCTGATGACGGCCGATCTGCAGGCAGCACTTGCGAATGCGGACGTGGTGCACGACCGCGCGGTGCTGGAGCAGTCAATCCGCACGATGGCGCGTGCGATCGCCCCCGACTACAGCGGTGATCGGCCGGTCTATCTCACCGTGATGCACGGCGGCCTGCCGTTCGCGGCGCAGCTCGCGATGGAGCTGGGCGAACTCGGGCTCGACCTCGAATTCGATTACCTGCATGCGACGCGCTACCGCGGCGAGACCTCCGGCGGCGAGCTCGTCTGGAAGCACCGGCCGGCTACGCCCCTTCAGGGTCGCCGCGTGTTGCTGGTGGACGACATCGTCGACGAGGGACAGACGCTCGCTGCGGTGCGCGCCTGGTGCGTGGAGCAGGGCGCTGCGGAAGTCCGCATCGCCGCGCTTGCGGTGAAGGCGCACGACCGTTGCGTCGAGGGCGTGCGCGCCGATTACAAGGGCGTCGACGTGCCGGACCGCTATGTCTTCGGTTACGGCATGGACTTCCACGAGCAGGGAAGAAACCTGCCGGCGATCTACGCGCTGCGTGGCTGAATCGCCAGCACCTTCGGGTCCGTTCGGGCCGGAACCGTCTGCGGGGGACGACGTGCAGACTCCAATGCAAGGACATTGAATGACCCTGTCGGGCGATCCGATCGAACTGGCCGTGATCGGCGGCACCGGGCTGTACGAGCTTGCAGCGCTTGAAGACGTGGAGGCCCACCAGCCTGTCACGCGCTACGGGCCGCCGTCCGGGCCGGTGAAGGTCGGGCGTCTCGATGGTCACCGCGTCGCGTTCCTCGCGCGCCATGGCGAAGGGCACTCGCTGCCGCCGCACCAGGTCAACTACCGCGCGAACCTGGCTGCGCTGCAGGCGCTCGGCGCACGCCGCGTGCTGGCGCTCAACACCGTCGGCGGCATCACGGCGGCGTTCGGTCCTCGCGTTCTGGCATGCCCGGACCAGATCATCGATTACACCTGGGGCCGCATTTCAACGATCTGCGAAGAGCCGGGCACCGAGGTTCTGCACGTCGATTTCGGTGAGCCCTACACGCGTGCGCTGCGCCACGCGGTGGTGGCTGCCGCGGCAGTAGCGGGAGTCCCGATTGTCGATGGCGGCTGTTATGGCGCGACCCAGGGGCCGCGTCTTGAAACGCGCGCCGAGATCGCGCGCATGGCCCGTGACGGATGCGACCTGGTCGGCATGACGGGCATGCCGGAAGCCGGGCTCGCACGCGAAATGGGTCTGGATTACGCCTGCCTTGCGATTGTCGCGAACTGGGCC